>JANNWK010000470.1:0-5849 GCA_031408355.1 Myxococcales bacterium | reverse complement strand
CTATGCCCCACGGGCACCTGCTGGTTAGCATCGCTCACGCCATGGGCGTCGACGTCGAGTCGTTCGGGAACCCCGAAACAAGTGCGGGCCCTTTGTCGGGCCTGGAGATATGAATGCGCCGGCAGCTCGTCCCGACCTCGTTGGGGATGGTGCTCTGCCTTGCGTGTGGCGGTTCCGCGCCGGCTGAGCCCGCCGCTTTGGTTGCGGCCACGGGAGGCGCAGGGGTAGGCACAGCGGCGGGCGGCCAGCTGGGCGCGAGTGGCGCGTCGACCGGCAGGGCAGGTGGCGAAAGCGCTGGCGCGAGCGGCGAGGCCGCGCAGGGAGGCGGTGCTAGCCCCGGTGGTAGCGGCGGTCAGCCCAGCGGCGGTCAGCCCAATCAAACGCCGCCACCCGAGGGCGTGCCGCCGTCGTATCAGCTGGTGTACGAGCAATCCTTCGCGGAGCCCGCGTCGATGAGCGAGTTGGTCTTCGCCAACCCGACAGAATGGCACCACGACCCAGGCGGCTTCGTCGAGTCGACGGGCTCGTCCTACAAGCCGCCGTACAGGTCGCCGTTCAGCGTGGCTATCGTCAAGGCGGTCCAGCTGCAGAGCTTCGTCATGGACGTGGAGCTCCAGCAAACGAGCCCCGACGGCGACGCGCACCGGGACATGGTCCTGATCTGGAGCTTCGCAAGTCCCAGTCAGTTCTACTACGCCCACATCTCCACGGCTCACGACGCGGTCGCGCACAACATCCTCATGGTGAACAGCGCGGATCGCAGCGCCATCTCTACCAGCTTCACCCAGGGCTACGACTGGGGCAGGGACGTCTGGAAGCGACTACGCGTGGTGCGGGACGCCCAGAGCGGGGCGATGTCCGTTTACGATCTGGAAGCGCCCAACGACGCCATCTTGACGGCGAGTGATACGACCTTCAGCCAAGGCTATGTGGGATTTGGCAGCTTCGACAATACGGGGCGAGTCAGAAATCTCAAGCTCTGGGCGGCAGCCTCGACTCCAGGCGCCCCCGACTTCTTCGCTCCCGCAAAGTGAGATGCTCGCAGGTACCCAATGCCCCTTCGCCCACACTTTCTCGTCTCCGCAGTGCTCCTCGCCAGTTGTTCGAACGGCGGGCAGGCCAACCCCATGCCGAACAGCGCCGGCGCAGGCGCGGGCAGCCCGAGCGCGGGAGCCGCCACGGCAGGTGGCCAGAGCGGCACGGCGGGCGGCAGCGGAGCCACCAGCTCGACCGGTGGGCTAAGCAGCGGGGGCAACGGCTTGGGAGGCGGCGGGGCCGCTGCCGTGAACTCGCAGCAGCTCACGGTCGAGGCTGGCGCGTTTGACCGTCACCAGAGCATCGTGTCCTTCACGCTGGCGAGCCCGACCGGCAAAAGCTTTGCGCTCGAGGACGCCGAGGGCGTGAGCCTCCCGCTCCAGGTCGATAGTAGCGGCGCCGCCGTGTTCATCCTGCCGGAGCTGCTCGCGGGCCAAGAGCGCTCGTACACGCTGGCCGCCTTCGATGCCGAGCCGGAGACTGCGGTGAGCAGCACCGAAGGACCCAGCGACGTGAGTCTGGCGATTGGCGCCACCAAAGTGCTGCGCTTTCAGGCGCAGGGGCAGCTGCCCGGTGGAGTCGCTCCCGTGTACCTGCGCGGCGGCTATATCCACCCGCTGTATTCGCCGAGCGGTCTCGTCGTCACCGACGACTACCCCGCCAGCCACGTCCACCACCACGGCATCTGGTCAGCTTGGACCAGGGCCCAGTTCAACGGGCACGCCATCGAC
Source organism: Myxococcales bacterium (assembly GCA_031408355.1). GTDB lineage: Bacteria > Myxococcota_A > Polyangia > Polyangiales > Polyangiaceae > PMG-095. Next base: position 4,083 of record JANNWK010000470.1, on the reverse strand, counting down.
TTCTGGAACATGTACGACCGACTCGGCAAGGTCGATTTCGAGGCCCTGGGTTCACTCTGGCAGGGTCCGGTGCACGCGGGTTTCGAGGCGCAGCTGGCTCACGTGGATCTGGTCGGCGCGTCGCCGGTCACCGCACTCACCGAGACCTGGAAGGTCACGGCCTACAAGACGCACGCTGGGCCTGCGCCCTACCTCGTGTTCGATCTGGAGTCGGTTCAAAAGGCCGCCACGGCCATGCCGGTCGCGCTCGAGCAGTACATCTATGGCGGCTTTGGCATCCGCGGCCCGGAGGAATGGCTCGACAAGGCCAAGGTGACCTTCCTCACCTCCGAGGGCTTGGCTCGCGTCGCCGGCGATTCGACCACCGGGCGTTGGGTCTACATGGGCGGGACGGTGGGCGGCAGCCCCGCCGGCTACGCGGTGCTCGGCCATCCCCAGAACTTCCGCGCGCCCCAGCCGCTTCGCATCCACCCCGACGAGCCCTACGCCTCGCTCGCGCCAGTCAAAGCAGGCGCCTTCAGCATCGAGCCGGGCACCGACTACGTGACGCGCTTCCGCATCGTCAGCCTCGACGGCGCCCCCGATGCAGCGCTCTTCGACGCGCTCTGGAACGACTACGCCACGCCGCCCAGCGTCCGCGCCAAGTGAGCTAGCCTCGACGCCGGGCGGGGGTCGAGGCCGTGCCTGGTTTCCGTGAGACAGGCCGCCAGCTGGCGGCCGTGACGGGCCTGCCAGCGAAAACTCCCAAGTCCGAGCTCGAGTGCGACGCTCGGAGAAGCAGCTCGTTGCGGAGGTCTCGGCCGCTCTGGCCGCGCTCCTCGATGTCCAGAAGGGGGAGGTCAAGCGAGGCCAAAGCGGGCGCGCTGGAAGATTTCGATGCGGTGCTGGCTGAGCTGCGCTCGCCGTCGTGAAGCTCAAAACCACTGACTCTGTTTGGCGCCTCGCCGAGCCCGAAGTAGACGCTCAACCCTGCCCATTCCGGCCCCGTCACGGACGGGCGTAGGGCAATGCCAAGGCCCGGTCGCCCCAACGGCACGCGCAGGCCCCGTCGTTGGCTGGGCCACCGGACTTTCTGCCGGACTGAACTCGTCCGCCCCGAATAGAAAGCGCTTCCCGATCTTCGCGCTTTGAATGTGGGACCGGTACCATGTTCCACATTCTCAGCTACACTGGGCGTCTTGGCGTGTGCGGTTGGGTGCCCCTGGTACCGAGTCCTTCTCAAATCGTGAGGTAATTCCTATGGTTGCGCGAAATGTCCGGGCAGCGGTGTGGGTGGCGGCTGCAGCGTGGGCCGTGAGTGGCTCGGCCGAGGCACAGGTATTTCAGACGGACACCGCCATGACGCCCCTGCCGCAGCCGGTGGGGCCGGCGGAGCTCAACCTGGTGACGCAGTCCTGGGGACGCAACGCCGCGATGCAGTCTTGGAAGGACCCGCTGACAGGGGCTCAGCTCCCTGCGCCCCTCACCTACGGGACGTACTACTCGCCGCCAGCCTTCCCGCAATTCGTGGATGGCGACGCCATTACGCTGAATGGCCTCTTCAAGTGGCGAGGTGAGCAGCTCGACGCGGTCGCTGACGCGAAGACGGCGCCCGGCTACTTTTCGCCGACCTGCGGGTTCTCGGGTCAGCTTCTGCTGATGGGCGGAAACTGCCAGGTATCGTTCGGCTGGTACAACGTTGCAGATCCGAACAGCACCACCCCGCCCACGGCAGCCGAGATCTACCCGTTCATTCCGAACGATCCGACCTACTTGAACTGCCGGAACGACAACGGTGGACCGAAGACAGACGGATTCTGCCCGCTAGCTTGGGATACGCGTAGCCCCCGCGATCTATCGATTCATCAGTGGACGCCCAAGGCGTTCGACTCTGGCAATATCAAGGCGGATCCGAACTACAAGGGCGGGTTTGTGGGGTTCGCCGTGATCGGCAACCCAGCGCTGAGCTGCAAAGAGAACAAGTACTCGATGTACAACCACAACACGAAGAACACTCAGGGTCTTCCGTGGGTGGCGACCCTCATCTACCAGTCGACCATCGATCCCGAAGGCTTCTACATGGCGTTTGAAGACCTGCCCATGTCGCCTGCGGATTGGCGGAAGTCGGGCGGGCAGTACGAGAACGACGGCGACTTTAACGACTTCGTCTTCTACGTTTCCGGGATCAGCTGCTTGGGCGGCGGGCAGCCGTGCGAGACAGGCCAGCAGGGGGCCTGCTCGGTCGGGCGCACCGACTGCGCGCTCGAGGGCGCTACCGGCATGTGCCGGCCCATCATTACCGCCGGCTCGGAGCTGTGCGACAACGTGGACAACGATTGCAACGGCGTGGTCGACGAGGGCGACGGGTTGTGCCCGAGCGCCACGCAGGTTTGCGACAAGGGCACGTGCGTGGAGGCCTGCGGTACCGGAGAATTCCGCTGCGACCCCGGGTTTACCTGCAAAACCGGGCATTGCGTGGAAGTTGCCTGCGCCGAGCTGGATTGCCCGGCAGGCCAGGCCTGCCGAGACGGCATGTGCAAGGACGCCTGCGGTCCGGATATCGTGTGTCCTTCGGGGGAAGAGTGTCAGCTTGGGCGTTGCGTGGATCCGTGCAAGGCCGTGACCTGCACGGGCGGCAAGGTCTGCGAGCGCGGCTTGTGCGTTTCGGATTGCGCTTGTCGAGGTTGCGATGCCGGTCTCGAGTGTGGTGGCGATGGTCGCTGCTCGGATCCGCTGTGCGTTGACGTGGAGTGCCCCGGTCAGAAGTGCGTGGCGGGCGCCTGCGTCGATGCCTGCGTCGGCGTGACCTGCCCCAATGGTGGGCAGTGCGTGGCGGGCGCGTGCCAAGCCGGCACGGGGCTCCCGGGCTCCGGCGGCTCGGGCGGTGTCGTCATCAATCCGGTCATCACGACGGGCGGCACGAAAGGCTCGGGCAGTGGAACGAAGAATGGGCCGGGCCGCACCAGCGCCGATCCCGGCTGCGCCTGTGAGGTCGCGGGCGGTTCAAGCCGCAGTAGCGCGGCCCTGCTGCTCGGCGCCGCAGGCGCGGCGTTCTGGCTCGGTCGCCGGCGTTTGCGCCGGGCGGCTTGAGGCGGGTCGGCCCTGCACGAGCTGACGGCTTGCCGAGCGGCGGGTTGTTAGCTAGGTTAGCTACATGGCTGCTCCGGTCAACATGCATGAGGCGAAAACCGACCTCTCTCGCCTGGTTGAGCGAGCCCTTGCGGGCGAAGATGTCGTCATTGCCAGGGCTGGAGTCCCGGTGGTGCGGCTCGTTCCCGTGCAACAGACGGGCAAGCGTCGCCTCGGACAGTGGCGAGGCCAAGTGAAGCTTCGTGAGGACTTTGACGCGCCGCTGGCGGAAGACGAACTCAAGCTGTGGAACGGCGAGTGAAGGTCCTCCTCGACACGCACGCCTTGATCTGGGCACTCGAGGGCGGCGACTCCCTCTCGGAGAAAGCACGAGAGACCATTCTGGACCTCAACAACGAGGTGCTCGTGAGCGCAGCGTCCGCCTGGGAGATCTCCATCAAACGAGCCCTCGGCAAACTCAACGCGCCATCGAACTTGGCCGAAGCAATCCAAGACGCGGGCTTTCTCCCCCGGAACATCCATTTTGCTGACTGCGCCCAGGTGGGACACCTTCCCACGCATCATCGTGATCCGTTCGATCGGATGCTGGTAAGTCAAGCCTTGGTCGACGGTGTACCAATAGTCACTTGCGACGCCCACATACCCCTCTACGGCGTGCAAACGATCTGGTAACGAGCGTTCCGGCGAAAAGCCCGCTAGCCGGGCGGCCGCGGGCTCGGGCATACTGCCCGGCATTATCCCGTGATTGTCCGTCAGCTGTTCGACCAGGTTTCCAGCACTTTTAGCTACGTGGTAGCCGACGAGGTCGAGCGCGAGGCGGTGTTGATAGACCCGGTTTTCGAGCAACACGCTCGGGATGCAGCGTTGCTTCGGGAGCTCGGGCTACGGCTCGTGTGCACGCTCGATACGCACTGTCACGCCGACCACGTGACGGGCGCTTGGCTGATGGCATGGTGATGTGGCGGACGCTTGGGTTGCCCAGCTAGTGGGGTCACGCGCCCCGCACGGGCTACC
>JANNWK010000469.1:0-1902 GCA_031408355.1 Myxococcales bacterium | reverse complement strand
ATGGCGATGGCCGAGATGTTCACGGCGCGGCCTTCGCGGGGGGCTCGATGCTGACCGGGTCACCCGCCTTGGCCTCGGGCTTCGGTGCGGCGACCAGCCTGTCCTTGGCTTCAAGTCCGCGCCGAACCAGCAACGTGCCGTCCTTGTCGACCGCGTACACGACGGGCCGCACTTCCAACTTTCCGTCGCTGTTTACGACCATCACCTCGTCTTGCGAGCCCGGTCGAAGCACGCCGTGAGGCAGCTTGAGCACAGGAATGGCGGCCTTGGCCTTCACGCTGGCGCGCACGAACGAGCCGGCGCGCAGCAGTCCCGGGTTCTCGAACGACGCTTCCACCGGCACGCGCCGACTCTTCGTGTCCACGGTGCCGAGCACCGAGCTGATGGTTCCCATGACGCTGCCGCTCTCCACCTGGAGCTCGACGGGAGAGCCCTTGGACAGCAGATTGGCGTCGTGCTCACTCACGCTGGTCCCCAGGGTGAGCGAACGAGTGTTCACGATTTCAAAGAGCGGCATGCCCGGGGCAACCACCTCGCCGATGCCGTCGGGCACGCGCGTGATGGTGCCGGCGAACGGCGCCGTCAGGGTGTGGCTGCCGAGCGTGACCTTGGCGAGGGAGAGTTGCGCCTTGATGGCGTCGAGCTGCGCGAGCGCCAGCGCGCCCTGCTGGGCCGACTGGACCCCGCTGGCCTCTGAGACGGAGCCGCTTTGCACCAGCGCTTGGGTGCGCCGTTCTCCGTCCTGGGCCAGTGCGAGCTGGGCCTCGGCCGCTCGCACCTGCGCCGCCACCGCGGCCGCCTGTGCGCCGGCTTCGCTCGTATCCAAGCTGGCCAAGGCAGCGCCCGCCTTGACCTGGTCGCCGACTTTGACTCTGAGCGTGGCGATCTTCCCGCCGACCTTGAAGCCCAAGCTGGCCGACTGCGTCGCCGTCAGGGTGCCGTCGAGCTCGACGCTCGGCAGCCAGCTTGCGGCGATTCCCTGCACGACGGCTACGCGTTCAGGCTCTTTCGCGAGCGCGGCGGCTCGGCTCGCGTCGGCGTCTCGTTGTACCGCGACTTTGGCCTGCGCGCTGGTGGCGCTGAGGATCCGGGTTGCCGTCCACACGCCTAGACCCGCGACCACGATGAGACCCACGACCACCCCCGCCAAGGGCGCCTTCACGCGCTCGACGGAGGGTGGCGCCGACTTGGAACCCGAACCCCGATCAACTGTGTGAAAATCAGACATTTCTCTACTTCTCGGTGTGAAGCGCGCTCAGCGCTTCGGGTAACGCGACCCCCACGAGCAACTGTCGCTGCACCTCGCGCAGCAGCCGCTCCAAGTCGGGTTTTTGCGCTTGGCGCACGAGCTGACGCGCGATGCGGTCGAAGCCGCCGGCGATGAAAGCGGCCGCCGCGCCTACGTCCAGATCCGCGCGATACAGACCCATGGCGATGCCATGCTGCAACAGCGTCGCGGTTTGGCGCTGGGCGCGCTCCGCGAAATCCTCGATCAGGTGCTGGTAGTTGGCGGAGCCGCCACCGTCCAGCACCATGGCCATCAGGGCTCGGTGGTCCCAGAGGAACTCGAAGATTTCCACGTTGTGCGTGTGGCAACTCTCGAGGTAACTCGAAACCCCGTCGGCACCGGGTTGGCTGGCCAGCTGCGCCGCGCCGGCCTCGTCCAGCAGCCGTTCCATGTGCGCGACGACGCCGCCCAGCAGCTCCCGGAACGCCTCCTCCTTGCCCTCGAAATGCAGGTAGAAGGCCCCTTTGGAGAGTTGCGCGAGCTGGGTGATGTCCTCCACCTTGGCGCGATCCAGGCCTTTTTCGGAAAAAACGGCCTTCGCGGCCTCAAGCAGGCGCGTTCGGGCGTGCGGATCGCTGGGTCGGGACATCGGAGGGCTTGGTCGATGACCCACG
>JANNWK010000468.1:0-2047 GCA_031408355.1 Myxococcales bacterium | reverse complement strand
CCTCGATGGCGACGCCTCAGTCACCGCCGACGGCTCCGAACTCTTTCTCGCCTCAGCGCGCGACGGCTCGGTCGACCTCTACGTGTCGCGGCGCACCTGCCGCTGATCGGAACGCGGTGGGCGGTCCGGATGGGCGGCGCACTGGCCGACAACGACAACGCTCTCGCTGGCGCGACACGGCCGGCCCAACCCGCCCAAACAAGCGCCTCCGCGTCGCGCGAGATTGAGTTCGGAACCGAACTCACTTCTGCGACGCGCGACCCCAGCGCCGGGCGGCGCGTTCCGTCGACTGATGCGCTCGCCCTGGTGACGGCTCGAGGGGCTTGCGCTCGCGGAGGGGTGCACAGCCACCTGCCCCCGCGAGGGCAGGCGCTTGCTCGCCACCGCGGGTAGTTGCAGGATTGTCCGGTCGCCTGCGGCTTGCAGCAGCGACGCGAAGCATTTCGGGAGCTGCCTGCCTATCTTCAACCATCTGTAACTGTTGCATTTTTTGGTCTTTCGGGCGCCTCACTGCGCAAATTGAACGGATTGGTCCCGCTGCCGTACTCATTTGTTATCCGAACCCTGTGTTCCCCCAGGCCCTGAGCTTGCCCCAGTCGCTTCCGCTCGAGGACCCGCCTGTTTCGCCGGCCCGTACGCCCGCAGTGGCGGAGATCTATGCAGAATACGCAACATTCGTTTGGCGCAATCTGCGCCGCCTCGGAGTGCCTGAAAGCCAGGTCGAGGACGCGGTCCAGGACGTGTTCCTGGTCGTCCATCGGCGGCTCGAGGACTTCGAGGCGCGCTCCAGCCTCCGCACCTGGATTTTCGGGATCGTGATGCGGGTGGCGGCGCGACAACGCGAGCAAGGCCGGCATCGAGCCCATCGCTTCAGCGTCGTCGACACGAGCACGCTCGACGAGCTGAACGCAGCGCCGGGGCCTGATCCCTTCGACCAACTCGTGCAAAGGCAAGCGGCGGACTTGATCGAGCACGTGCTGAGCGAGTTGACTGACGACAAGAGAAACATGCTGGTCATGGTTGAGCTGGAGCAAATGCCGGTGGTCGAGGTGGCGCGAGTGCTGGATCTGAACCTCAACAGCGCCTACACGCGCCTCAGGCACGCGCGCCACGCGCTGGAGGCTGGGCTGAAGCGAGTCCTCGACAAGCAGGGAGACAGGTCATGAGTGAGCTTTCGCCGCGCACCCAAGCCTTGCTGCGCGCGAGCCGTTCGGCGCGCGAGCCGTCGCCGGAGCAGGTATCACGAGTTGGGCACTCTCTTATGCTCAAGGTGGCGTCGGGCGCTACCGTGGTGGGGCTGGGAGCGGCTGCTTCTACGGCGAGCGCGAGCGCCGCCTCGACCCTCGGTTTCGGCCTGGGCGCCAAGCTACTGGTCGGAGTCGCCATCGTAGCGGGCGGCTGGGGCGGCGTGCACTGGCTCGGCTCCAAGTCGCCGAGCGATTCGCCCGCTCCGGTGAGGCCCCGCGAGCCGGTGACGGTGTCACAGCCCGTCGCACCGACCGTGGACACGTCGCCACCAGCGCAAGTCATCAGCCCTGACGCCGCGGAGCCACGCGGGGCAGCGGCGGCTCTGCCCGAGCCGAGGCGCGCGAGTTCGGCTGTCCTGAGTGGCGCCCAGGCCGATCCGCTGCTTGAGGAGGCGCGCCTGCTCGGCGTCGCGCAGCGGCAGTTGGGCGGCGGCGCCGCCGCTCAGGCGCTGGGCACGCTTTCGGAGTACGACCAGCGCTTCCCGAAAGGCCTGATGCGTGCCGAGGCTGAGGCGGCCCGCGTCTTTGCGCTGTGCAAGAGCGGCCGAGTCGGCGAGGCGCGCGCAGCGGCAGACAGCTTCGTTCGCCGGCATCCCGCGTCCCCCGCAGCCAGCCGCGTCCAGCAGGCATGCTTGGGCCAGGCCAAGTAGAACGAACCGTTTCGCGACGCCCATGCCTTCCCTGTCCGCGCTCCTGGTTGTTGGCATCTGCGGCGCGCTCGCGATCGCGTGCGGCGAGGCCGGGACCGGGCGCACGCCGGCTGCGGCGGGCGGCGGCATGGCAGGCAGCGCCGGGCCCGG
>JANNWK010000467.1:0-9467 GCA_031408355.1 Myxococcales bacterium | reverse complement strand
ATTCGAAGGGCAAAAGCCAGTCGTGAGGCCTTCGTTCCAGGATGGGCTTGGCCAGGATCGGATTCTGCGCCGGCCCTTCGAGGTCCCATACGTGGGGGAAGGGGTGGTTGAACTTCTTGAGGTTGGCGCCGCACCACCAGCCGGCCACCGCGCACCACACGGCAGCGGCGATCAAGCTAGGTCGAATCAGCTTCCGCCAGGTGGCGGCGAGGCCTGCGCGCCGAGCCGAGCGCAGCATGCCAAGACCGAACACTAGGACCGCGGCTACCAGCAAGAGACTCGCCGTGATCTTCACCAGCATCGCCAGAGCTGCGAATAGGCCGAAGCGCGCAGCGGTGAAGAGCGAGATGCCTTGAGGCGTCTGCGCCTCCCGCTCCATGCGAAATAGCGTGTAGGCAGCGAGTGCGAACAGGCCGGCGTGCAGTCCCTCCGGGTTCACCTTGCCATCGACCAGGACACTCAAGGGCAGTAGCGCGTGGATCGCTAGAGCCGAAAGGGTGCTCCAGGGGCGCGCCGGAATCGTTTCACGGAGCAGCTTGGCGAGCACGGATTGTCGGAGCAGCCAGCCCACAATGGATAGGGCGGCGAGCGAATGCTCGGAGCGCGTCAGCTTGAGCAGCACCGCACCCAGCGCGTACCAGAGCGGCGGATACGAGCGGACCTGGTAGTTGACGCTGGCGCCGTTGTAGAAAGGGCGCCAATGGCTGCCCATCCAGCGCACCCCGTCGAGGTGCACCTGGTAGTCGGAGCCCCGGTTTGGCCCATCGAACGTGATGGCGTGCTCGACGCGCAACGCGAGACCAAGTGCTGATACGGCGAGCATGAGCCAGGTCAACGTCTCGACCCGCGCCAGCCGCTCACGGACCCTGCTGAGGTTCACGCTCGCACCTCCAAGTCGGTTGCGGCCGCACTGGGGAAACGGCTGATGAGGAAGAAGCCGATTCCGGTGGCGAGCGCGCTGATGCCTATGTGCGTCGTGTAGCTCGCGAATACGAACAGGGCGCCGCGCGAGAGCACGGCAGGCTCGCTGAAGTACATGGCCAGCGCCGCGTAGGTGGCGACCTGATAGGCGCCGAAAAGGCCGGGGCCGGCTGGCAGCAGCGAACCTAAGCCGATCACTCCCAGAGTGACCAGGGCTACGGCGGCCGTTGCAGGCAGGCCGACGCCCCACAGGAGAGCCCACTGCGCCAAGGCGCCCAGCACCCAGTAGCACAGCGTGTCGCGTAGGAAAGGGCCGCAGCTCTGCCAAGCCGGCAGGAAGCGAAACCCCTGCGTGACGCGGGCGATCATGAGCGAAGCAAAGCCGGCGAGGCGAGGGGAAACCGGCTTGAGCAGTCGCTCCACCAGCCGCATTACTGGCTCGCGCAGCCCGTACAGACCCGCCATGCCGATGAACGCTAGTGAGAAGATAGCGGCTGCCACGAGCAACGTGCTCGGCACGAGAGAGACCGGGATCGGCAGCGCGCCCACGTGGCTCGGCAGTGGCAGGAGGGTCTCCGAAACGCCCAGAGCGACGGCAGTGAACAAGACCAAGATGAGCCCGTCGATGATGCGTTCTGCCGCGACCGTACCAGCTGCCTCGACGAACAAAACCTCGCCGTCCTGCGAAAGTAGGTAGGGCCGGACCACCTCACCTAGCCTGAGCGGAGCGAAAAATAGCGCGCTATAGCCGACGAGTCCGATGCCCAGCACCCGCCAGGCGGACAGGTTCGCTGCGATGGGGCGAAGCAGGTACACCCAGCGGTAGGTTCGAAAGAAGACCGTCAGCGCCGTGAGCAACGCGAAGGCAGGCACTCCCCACCAGCGCAACTGCTGGACAGCCCCCGGTGGCGGAGTGAGCGGGAGGCCCCCGCGCTGGAGCGCCCAGGCGAATCCGCCGGCGATCACGAGGGAGGCGATGAGCCTCGGCGCAGCTCGCCGCAGGCTTGACCCGCTCCGCCGCCTGCCAACGTTGTTCGACGTTTCCTCGTCCACGTAGTCGAGGCGTTTACTCTGAATGCTCAACTTCGTCGAGCATTCCCGGCCGCTTGCTCGAACCCGTCGCAGCGCACGACGGGCAGCGCCGGATACTTGTGAAACCTCTGGGGCTCCAGCACGGCGCGCTCACACAGCCAGAAGCTCGAACCCTTGACCGAGACAATCTGCCGCCCCTTCTGGCACTCCCCACACAACCCAACACGCGCTCGCTCGGGGTCGCCGGGTGGCGGCGTTCGGGGGGCGCGCGAGGACACGCTCTCGGTCCGAGAAATCAGGCGAACGTAGGCATGGGCAGGGGGAAGCGGAGGCGCTCGAGAAGCTTCTTGATCCGACGCATGGCTGCTCTCATTTTTTGACGGTTCCCGACGGGTGGGCTGATGTGCGTGAGAGTAGTACAGGTATTGCGCGAACTTGGCAAGGAACGGACGGCCAGCCGGAGCTCGGCGGCGATTGACCCTGCCTACGCCGAAGCGTAGACCGCCCGAAATGAGCCCGGCCGCATCGCGTCCCTCACGGCGACAGGTCGTCTCGCTGCTGGCTGGGGCGGTGTTTGGGACCGCCTGCCGCAAGGCTCCGGCCCTGCCCGTATTGGGTCAGGTCGGGGATTTCGCGCTCACCGACCAGGCCGGCAAGGCCGCCGGCGCGTCGACCTTGCGAGGCCACGTGTGGGCGGCGGCATTCATGTTCACGCGCTGTCCGACGGTGTGTCCGCGCATCACGCGCAGGATGCGCGAGCTGCAGCAGGCGGCGGCTGCGGGCGGCGTCAAGCTCAGGCTCGTCAGCTTCAGCGTGGATCCGGAGCACGATACCCCAGCCGTCCTGGCCACCTATGCCAAGCGGTACCAGGCCGACCTGGCGAGTTGGTCATTTCTCACGGGCGATCTGGAAGTGGTGAGGAACACCGCGGTGGAGGGATTCAAGCTGGCGCTTGACGGCAAAGCTCAGGCCGAAAGTGAACACTTCGGCATTCTCCACGGCTCGCACCTGGTGCTGGTCGACCCCGAGCTGCAAATCCGCGGCTACTACAGCACTGCCGACGCGGCAGAACTCGGCCGTCTGCTGACCGACGCGCGGGCGCTAGGCTAACGGGCTAACGCGCTCACTCGGCCGCTACGACTTCGCTTTCGGCTCGCCGCGGGTAGCGCATGCGCTGCGTGGTGGCGATCTGAATGATGCCGAGCTTGTCGAGCAGCACGATGGCGGGGTACGTCGGGTCAAACTCGAACTTTCGCGCCGCGAAGTTGGGGCTCATCGAGAACTCGTGGTGGTTGTTCTGGAACAGCTCGCCTGCGGTGAGAAAGTCGAAAATCAGCGTATTGCGCGAGACGTCCTTGCAGTCGTAGTTACGGTAGCCAAAGCGGTGCCCGCACCAGTTGACGATGGCTCCGTGGATCGGGCCCATGATGAAGTGGGCGGGCAGGAGCAAGTACAGCCAAGGCGTCGTCGCGAACCTCACGTAAAAAAGCGTGTAGAGGCCGACCCAGGCCATGCGAGCCAGCCAGTTCTGCCCCAGCTTTTCCAGGAGCGGCCAGCTCGGCGTGTTGCCTTCGAAGCGGGGCTCCGGCGTCTCTCGGTGGTAGGCGAACGCGTCGTAGCGCTTCTTGGTGGACAGCATCATCGTGAAGACGTTGCTGAAGAACAGCGGCGAGTGCGGATCCTTCTCGGTGTCGCTGTAGGCGTGGTGCATGCGATGCAGAATCGCGTAGCCGCGCGGTGACAGGAAGCTTGAGCCCTGCGAGAGGTACGTGAGGAGAAAGAAGAAGCGCTCCCAGCCCTTCGACATGGTGAACTGTTTGTGGGCGCCGTAGCGATGCAGGAAGAAGGTCTGGAAGAAGACCGAAACCTGCCAATGGACGACGAAAAAAACGAGGACGGGAAGCATGGGGCCCGCTCAAGCTAGCGATGAGCCACAGGCCGAGCGGTCATCCTTCGGTCATTTGCCGCTGGTTCCCCAAAAAAAGCCGGCAAAATCAGCGCTCTGGGCGCGCTTGCAGAAATCAGCGAAGTGGCTAAAGTGCCCGCTTCCCTTTGATCTAAATGGCTCAAAACAAGCCGCTCGTGGCGGTCATCATGGGCTCTTCCAGTGACTGGGAGACGCTCCGCTACACCGCCGAAACGCTGACTGAGCTCGGCGTGCCCCATGAGGTCCGGGTGGTGTCTGCGCACCGCACCCCGGACCTCATGTTCGAGTACGCGGCGGCGGCGGAGGGGCGCGGCTTTCAGGTCATCGTGGCAGGGGCCGGTGGAGCCGCGCACCTGCCGGGAATGGTGGCCGCCAAGACGCTCCTGCCGGTGCTTGGGGTACCGGTGCAGAGTCAGGCCCTGAACGGGATGGATTCGCTGCTCTCGATCGCGCAGATGCCCGCTGGCGTGCCGGTCGGAACCCTGGCCATCGGCAAGGCGGGCGCGATCAACGCGGCGCTGCTCGCCGCCGCTATCTTGGCGACCGCGCACCCTGAAATCCGCGAGGCGTTGCGCGCCTTCCGGCAGGCGCGCACTCAAGCCGTGCTCGATGAGCCCGATCCGCGGCGCTAGGCACAGACGCAGGCCATGAGCGAAGGTGACGCGTCTTCGACGGAGTTTCTGGGGGCTCGCGTTGGCGTGCTTGGCGCAGGCCAGCTCGGCTTGATGCTCGGCCTCGCGGCCCGAGCGCTCGGCCTCGACCTCGTATTCGTCGATCCAGCGGCGGATTCGCCTGCGGCCGCGGTCGGGAAGCTGCTCGTCGGCGACTACGCGGACGCCGCCGTGGAGCCTGAGATCTTGCGGTCACGCGTGGTCACGTTCGAATTCGAGAACGTGCCGGTGGAGGCCGTGCGAGCGCTGGAGGCGAAGCTTGCGGTGTGGCCCCCCTCGCGCGCGCTTGAGGTGGCTCAGGATCGCCTCCACGAGAAGACCTGTTTCCGCGGGCTGGGCATTGGTACGCCGAACTTCGAGGCCGTCTCCACGCGGGCGGAGTTGCTGGCGGCCATCGAGCGCCTGGGCCTACCGGCGCTGCTGAAGACGCGGCGCCTGGGCTACGACGGCAAGGGGCAGGCGCTGCTGCGGTCCGTGGCCGATGCGGAGCCGGCCCTCGCGAGGCTCGGTGGCTCGCCGCTCATCCTCGAAAGCTTCGTGCCCTTCGAGCGCGAGCTCAGCATCCTGGCGGCGCGCAGCACGACCGGCGAGGTCGTCTGCTACCCGCTGGTGGAGAATCATCACACGGACGGGATGCTCAGAAAAACGCTGGCGCCCGCGCCGCAAGTCAGCACGGCGCTGCAGGAGCTGGCTCGAACGCACATCCAAAAGCTGCTTGCTCACCTTGACTACGTCGGAGTGCTGGCGCTGGAGCTGTTTCAGCTCGGCGACGAGCTGCTCGCCAACGAGATCGCGCCTCGCGTTCATAACACCGGGCATTGGACGATCGAGGGCGCGCGAACGAGCCAATTCGAGAACCACCTGCGGGCGATTCTGGGCCTACCGCTGGGCTCCGCTGAGGCCCTCGGTCCGTGCGCGATGCTGAACCTAGTCGGCGCCGCCCCCGACGTCCCAGCGATTCTAGCCATCCCAGACGCGCACCTGCATTGGTACGGTAAGCTGCCGCGCGCGGGTCGCAAAGTCGGGCATGTCACGGTGCGCGCGCCGGACGCCGCGAGCTTGGCTGCGCGCGTGGCCCGACTCGAGCGCGTCATCGCGGGCTGACGCGCGAGTTGCGGCTACTTGTGGTCCTTAGCGCTGGGGCCCAGCAGCGTCCCGCACATTGTCTTGCAGCGGATGTCCTTCTCGGCGCAGCTGCACTGGCCCGCCTTCTTCTTTTGAAGGACCTGCCGCATCTCTTGCTCCGTGAAGCCGGCGATGCGTTCCACTCGACCCAGCTTCCACTTCTCTTTGCGTTGCTTGGCCGTCAAAGGTTCGCTGGGCTTGCCGTCTGGCTCGGCGCAGCAGCGGAAGCCGAGGAAGTAGTAATAGAAGCCTTCGTCGTGCGTGTAGATTTTGGGACGGCATTGGTTGCGCACGCCGCGGTACCAGGGGCCACCGCTGTGGATACTGTCGAATTTCCCCTCGAAGCCTGGCTCGTGGAAGCTCTCGCTGGCCACGACCTCGTCCGTATTGCCGGGCAAATCGGCCACGCCGTAGGGGCTGATGCACTGCGGCTGGCTGCCGTTCCTGACGCCCTTCCAGAGGCGCGCTAGCTCCTCCGGATCCCGGGCGGCAACCTTCTCCATGTCCGGGGAGTCCCAGTCGAGATCGCCGTGGCACTTGTTCGTGTCGCGTGTGTAGCCGTAGGGAAAGGGCAGCATCTCTGGACCTTCGCAGGCCAGCGTCCACTCGCTTTCGGTGCACATCCGCTTGTCCTCGGCGGCGCACTTGAGCTGCGCCTGATGGAACTTGTTCATCACCTCGGGCCGCGCGCCCTTCTCGTTGGGCCAGGTGTAAGTGTCCATGCAGAAGCGCTTCTTGACCTTCTGCCCGATGCAGCGCGCGCTGGGTTCGAACTCCTCACACACCGTCTTGTCGTTGGCCTTGTCGTGCCAACTCTTGAGGCACTTGTGTTCAACCTTGCTGCAGTACTCGCCCTCGACCAGCTGCATGCCTGCGGGGCACGCGCTGTCATCCAGATCCGCGCTCGGCTTCGGGTCTTGCGGCTCGGCTTTTTTCGATTCTTTGGGAGCCGGCGCGACCGTCGCAGCGAGAGCCGAGCTCGGACTGGGTGCTCGAGCAGCGACGGGCGTCTGGGCTACGGCAGGCGTCAGCGCGTCCGGGCGCGCCACCGCGCAAGCCACATAGGTCAGGTACACGAAACCAACAGCGAACAGCCGGCGCATCGGCGCGACCCTACCTCCTCTCAGGCGCCCAACTCAACCGCACCGAGCCGGGCTAACTCCCGAGCAGCGCCGAGGCCGCGTAGGCGATGCCGCCCGCGACAACGCCCGCCAAGAGGTCATCGGCCATGATACCGACGCCCGCTGGCTTGAGCCGCTGCACGGAGTCGATAGGTCCGGGCTTGGTGATGTCGAGCAGCCGAAACAGCCCCAGCGCGAGCAGCCGGATCCCGAGGCCGCTTCCCCCAACCATGCCCATCGCGATCAGCGTGCCACACACCTCGTCGATCACCACTATCTGCGGATCTTCGACGCCTTCGGCGTCCGCTATGCGCTGCGAAGCCCAAATGCCGGCGAGCGAAAGACCCAAGATGACGGCGACGTGCGGCGCGGGGCCGAGCGCGGCGAGCGCGAAGTGCAGCGGCACGGCAGCCAGCGAGCCCACGGTGCCCGGCGCCACGGGCGACAGGCCGCATCCGAACCAGGTAGCCAGCAGGCGAGCAGCGGTCGGGGCTCGAGCCATGCGGGCGTTAGAGCCGCGTCAGGAGTCCGCAGATGGCGCCTTCAGGGCAGGGCTCCGAAGGCTCCGGAATGAGCTTGCAGCTCTCCGGGACGGCGACCGGCACCGTGGGCGTGTTCGGATCGGCGCCCCACGCAGAACCAGCACCCCAACGCAGCTTGGGCTTTTCGAGCTCACCTACGAAACGCACCTCGCACTCCGTGACGAAGCGCGCGAGCTTTTCGGGGAGCAAGTTGCCGGGCGGTTCGATGTGGAGCCGCATGGCGAGGGCGGGCGTTGCCCAAAGGCCGGCCACCAAGATCAAGCGGTTGTCGAGCCACGTGCGATACGGCTGGATGATGTTGGCCTTGTTGTCGTCGAGCGGCGCGTTGGCCTCGCGGGGCCACACCTCCGTGTCCGTCTTGTTGACGCAGTGCTTGCCTTCGAAGGCCTTGTCGGCCGCGCACGCGAGCGTGCCGTAGTCCGCGGTGACCAGGGTGAGGCGAATGGTCGCCTTGCCGCCCACCTTCCACTTGGAGGTGTCGCTGCGCGGGGGCTCCTTGGGCTCTAGCGTCGCCCCGATCGGTGAATGGGGCAGGAAGGTAAGGCCGGCGATAATGGCAGCACCCACCAAAAATCTTCCACCGATGACCGGTGTCTCTTCGACCGGCGCTGGGCGGCGGCCCGCTGCCTTCGAAACGGGCTTGCCCTTGGCCTTCGCCGGCGTCGACGGAGAAGGGGTAACGGGTCCCGTAGTGCCCGCGGGCTTTTCGCTCTCGCTCATGCTCGCGCCTCAATAGCTCAAAATGTCGCCGGACACTAAAGCTCCGAGCGGGCGCAGCGGAAAAATCTGGCGGGACGCCTACGCGGCCCCACATCGGCCCGCCGCAACCCCCGGAAGCTCCGGCAAAAATCGTCGAATCAAGCTCGTCGGCTGGCGGGGCTGCGCTATATTGGCGGCTCGTTCTTGGCGCTTCTTCTGGCTTCGCGAAGGGATCCCATGCACTCAGAAACCACTTCAACGTTTGCGCGCAAGGCTCCCCGGTTGGGCTTGGCGCTGACGGCGCTCGGCTGGCTGCTGACGGCGGCTCCCGCTTCCGCCCTGACGCTGCAAGGAGAGGCCGCGGCTGCCTTCACGGCGACCCCGCTGGCTGAGGGGGTGGGTCAACCCACCGACGTTGCCGTGCTGCCGGATGGCCGCGCCGTGATCATTCTTCGCAACGGCGACATCATCACGGTGCTCGCCAACAAGACGGAAGTGGACGAGCACATCGACGTGGAGGCGGGCCCGGGTGAGCAGGGCCTGCTCGGCGTGGTGGCGGATCCGAACTTCGCGACCAACCAGTACCTCTACTTCTACGCCTCCGCCGGTGCCAGCGAGGCCAATCGTCATCAAGTGCACCGCTACAAGCTCGACGCGGAGAGCAAGCTGACCGACCTGAAGGTGCTGGTGGACATGGGCCTGCGCGGGCCGGCGAACCACAACGGCGGCGGCTTGGATTTTTACGACGGCGCCCTGTACGTGTCGGTGGGTGACACGGGCGACAACAACACGCCGCCCACGAACAAGTTCGGCACCTGCTTGAACATCGCCAACGGGAAGATCCTCCGGGTCAGCCCAGAGACAGGCATGCCGATCGCGGACAACCCGCTGATGGCGCTCGACATGGTCACCGGTTGTGACAGCGTCAACGGTACGCTGGGCTTGCGTGCGCCGGACAAGCGGATTTTCGCCTGGGGTTTCCGCAATCCCTTCCGCTTTCACGTGGACAAGCAGACCGGCAAGCTGTGGGTGGGCGACGTTGGGGAGGACGCCCGCGAAGAAGTGGTGGTCGGCGATGGTGGCCGGCATTACGGCTGGCCCTTCTTCGAGGGCACAGTTAAATACAACGAGCCTTGGATGGGCAACGACTGCCAGGGCGTGACGCCTGCCACCGCCTGCGTCCCGACCGCCTACGAGTATGACCACAACACCGGCGGGAGGGACTGCATCACCGGCGGGGTCATCCTGGACGGTTGCGAGTGGGCCGAGCCCTGGAAGTCTCGCTACATCTTTGGTGACCACGGCAGCGGCGAGATCTGGACCCTGGACGTCAACGCTGCCCGGGACGGAGTGGTACCCAATTCGCTCAAGCCGTTCGCCACGTCGCCCGGTATGGCGTCCTTCCGTATGGGGGCTGACAACTCACTCT
>JANNWK010000466.1:0-3629 GCA_031408355.1 Myxococcales bacterium | reverse complement strand
CAGACGATCGCGCAGATCGAACTGTTCACGCACAGCGACTTCTACGAGCTGGGCAAGGTCTACGTGGATCCGCAGACCTTCACGCTGCCTTTAACCCTGCGCACCGACACGTTCAGCATCGTGGCCGGAGTGTATCGCGGGGACGACCGCCTGCCGGTGCGCTCCGGACCTAGGCTCGGCACACGCGGTCTCGTGCGGACCGCCCAACTGGAGCGTCCGACCAGCCGCACTGCCGCGACGCTGCCGCAACTGTGGATACCGCACGTGCTCAAGGGCACTTCCATGGTGATCGACGGCAAGCTCGATGAGCGAGCTTGGGCGCGCGCGGCAACCACGGGCGAATTCGTGAACGTGCGCACCGGGGAGGCCGATCCCGCAGCCGAGGTCTCGGGCAGCGCGCTGCTGCTCTATGATGCCACCTCCTTGTACGTGGGCTTCGAGGTGATGGACGCCGACGTGCAGGGCGGTTTCGATCCAGCGAAACCTGACCCGCACCTCTGGACCCGCGACACCGTCGAAATCATGATCGACCCCGATGGCGACGGCGATGGCCTAGATTACTATGAGATCCAGGTCGGGCCGCAAAACCTCGTCTTCGACTCCGAGTTCGACAGCGAGAACCAGCCCAGGGTCGAACCCGACGGCCCGTTCGGGCACCAGGAGTGGTCGTCGGAGCTGAAGAGCGCCGTCGTGGTCTCGGGCACTCTCGACGCGCCCGGCGAAGACGAAGGCTATGTCGTCGAAATAGCGATCCCGTGGAAATCCTTGCGCAGGGCCAAGCAGCTACCGCCAACGCCCGCCTCGGTCTGGCGGATGAACTTCTACGCCATGCAGAACAACGGTGGCACGGCCTGGTCGCCCATCCTGGGCCAAGGCAACTTCCACAAAGCCTCGCGCTTCGGCCGGGTGCACTTCTCCAAGTAGTGTCGCGCGCCCGCTAGAGTCGGTAGCGCCGTCGCAGCGCTGCCTCGCTCGCCACGCACTTATCGAGTTCGCGGCTGGACGCTTCGAGCATTCGCTCAGCGGCGCCAAGGACCTTCGCCGCTTCGAGCGCTTTGCCGGTGGCTAGCTGCAGCTTGGCGGCCTGCGTGAGGGCAAGGCTGTCCACGTGCAGGCCGTAGCCGGCCGCGCAAATAGCCCGCATTTCGCAGACGTCTGCGCCCGTGCAAGCGGTCGCTGAGAGCTGGGCGAGCGACACCGCCTTGTCAGAATTGGGCGCGCCTCGTAGCCGCTCGACGGCTCGCGCCACCTGGGCAGCGCTCTGTTTGATGGCCGCTTCGTCGCTACCACTACAGGCTACCAAACAAGCGGCAACCAGGAGTGGAGTACGGAGCGTCACTCGGTGGGTTTCGGGGGCGGACCCATCTGGATCCGCTCACCGATGTAGGACCCAATCAGCGTAAAAACCACGCCGAGGAAGGACATGAGCGCGTACATGAACGCCGGCATTGTCTTGACGGTCTGGCTATCGTGGAGCAGGAACGCCGTCGGCAAAGCGACCAGAAATACCGCGACCATCGGCTCGACGAAGGTGCGCCCGGGAGAAACCAGACCGATGAGCATACCGCCGAGGAACCATACAGGGATCGCGACGGTCATCCCGGCGGAGCCCTCGAAGTCGAACAACGGAACAACCATCGGCAGGCCCATCACCAGGGCCGCGGTCATGACCGTGATGATGCCCATCGACACGCCGAACCAGGCGAGGTTGAAACCTTCTTGCTGATAGCGGCGCTCGATCTCCTCTTGGCGCGTCAGAGTCCGCTTCAGATCCTCGATCTTCGCGCCGCACGACACGCAGCGGTTGTTGGCGAGCGGAGCGGTGTTCGAGAACCCACACGAGGAGCAGAGGATCTTCTTGCTAGCGACTGCCATGGCGACCGCCTAGGCTAATCCAGATCGCCGCCCGCCGTGCATCCTGATTCGAGATTACGCCGTAACTTCGATAACTTGCGCCTTTCGGGTTGGCTCGGCTTTCCCCGGCCAGCCCTCGGTCACCGGTCAGCGCTCAGTTTTTGACGCCAGTTGACGCCAGGGGGAACAAGGCGGAAGGAGGGGTGTCTGAGCGCCTCGTCCCCCATGACCGAAGTAGAGCCCAGCGAGTCCTCCGGGGCGAGTTCCGAAAGGCCGCCACCGCGACCCGGGGAGAGGGACCTCGACCTCGACGCGCTGCCGCCGCCGCGTCACCCCTGGCGACGGCTCACGCTCTTCACGCTCGTCTTGACCCTGGTCGCTTCGCTTTCGCTGCTGGCGTCGCTGCGCGGGGAACTTGCTTTCTCACTCGTCACTCGTTCGCCTCGCGCGCTGGGGGAACTCGCTCGGATTTCGCCGGGCGAGGTAGGCGCCAACAGCTGGGTTCAAGGGGAGGGCGAGCTTGCGACCGACGGCGCCATCGCCTACCGGCGACCACTCGAGCGCGATTCTTATCGCTTGGCCCGCGTGACCGGTACCGACAAGATCTGGGTCGAGCTAAGAGTGCCGCGCGACGACGACGACCCCAACCACAAACGCTTCGTCTCCCCCACCTCGTTTGTGGGCAGACTCGTGCCCGTGAGCCAAGGCGGCCTTCGTCTGTCCAATCTGAGTTCGGCGATTGCCGACGCAGGTCGACCCAGCTTACCCGCCGATGCGTGGCTCTTGGTGGACGGGGAGGCGCCCGCCACCACCCGCTGGACGCTGGGCCTATGCGCGCTGCTGCTCGGGTTTGCCGGGTTCAACCTGTTCGGCTTGCTGCGCTTGCTGCGGCCCGTCGCCTAGGGCTCGGGCGTAGGTCTCAGTCTCAACGCCCCCTCGGAGCAGATGATTCCCAGCGGTAGTTCCAAGAAGCACGTGGTCATCGTCGGCGGTGGAGTGATGGGCTGCGCCGCCGCATACGAGCTTGCCCGCGCAGCCGTGAGGGTCACGGTGCTTGAGCGGGCGGTGCCCGGAGCGGAGGCGTCGAGCGCGGCCGCTGGTATTCTGGGCGCACAGGCCGAGTCACACGAGCCAGGGCCGCTCAGCGAGCTCGGCATCGCCAGCCGTCGCCTGTACCCAAAGCTGGCCAAGGAACTCGAGCGAGCGTCCGGCATCACCATCGGCTACCGGCGGTCCGGTGCGCTCAAGGTCGCCTACGATGCGCCCACCCTGACTCGACTCGGCCGAGGGCAAGCCTGGCAAACCAAAGCCAAGCTGAGGCTGCAACGGCTGAATCGAGCGGCGCTGCTTGGGCGGGAGCCCGCGCTTTCGCCCAAGTTGGCCGGCGGGCTGTGGTTCGAGGACGACGCGCTGGTCGAGCCGCGAGCCCTGCTGTCTGCGCTGCGAGTCGCAGCCGAAAAGTGTGGGGCCCGGTTCCAGAGCGGTTCGCTGGTGCGGCGCGTTGCCGAGCAGGGCGGGCGCGCCATCGGGGTAGAGCTCGAAGACGGCAGCGTCGTCAGCGGGAGCCACGTCGTCATCGCCGCCGGGAGTTGGACGAGCCTTCTGCAGCGCGAAGGCCGCGGGCCACGGGTGATTCCGGCGCGCGGTCAGATGGTTGAGCTGAAGACCAGCGTGCCTATCCTGTCGGCCGTCGTGTTCGGACCCGATTGCTACCTGGTGCCCCACGCGGACGGGCGGCTGCTGGTGGGGTCTACCTTGGAGTTCGTCGGGTTCCG
>JANNWK010000465.1:0-2230 GCA_031408355.1 Myxococcales bacterium | reverse complement strand
CTGCGCGCCAACGGCGTCGACCCGAGCCCGCTCCGGGTCAACCCGCGCAGGTGAGCTTATCCCAAACGCCGCAAGGTAGCGCCGCAGCGATCGCTCTCGGAGCGAGGGCGCTTGGCTAGCGGCGTCGGGAAACGGGCCGCGCGCCCGCAACTTCTCGGCGCGCCGAGCGATCCGGTCGAGCTCCGAGGCGTGGACGTGGGAGGCGATCGCTGGATCAAGCGGACGCATGTGTTCGATGACGCGCCCGGCGACGTCAACCTCGTCGAGGCCGCTTCGATCCGCGTCCATGCAGCCGGTGACTTGCGTCAACTTATCGAGCAGCAGCGTCGCCTGAACGACGCCGCGCTCCGGTCGCACGAAGCACAAGGTGCGTGTGCCCACGATGGCGAGCCCGACCCGGTCACCGCTTCGCACATGACGGACAAGTACCGAGGCTACTTCGTCGATCGCGCGGTCGAGCGCCGACTCGCCGGGTGGTCCAGCCCAGTGGTCGATGGCGGCGTCGAGTACCAGCCAGACCACGTCGCGCTCGTCCTTCTCGTACTCGCGCACGAGCAGCACGCCGCGCCGCGCCGACGCCTTCCAGGCGACGCGCCGAAACGCATCGCCGCTCTGGTGCTCACGGAGCTCGCGGAGCTCGCCGCCTTCGCCGTGGACGCGCCCCGGGCGCCCCTCGTCTGCCTGTTGCCTACTTCTGCCGCCGCGCCCCGCCCGCAGCAGCACAGCGTAGGGCGCGGGCAACACCTCGATTCCGAAGGGGTTGGCGAATGTGAGTGGGACTTCGAACAAGCTGGGCCCGGACTCGACCTCGAGCGACAGGCCGTGGATCCCGTGGCGGCCCACTCGCAGGCCCGTTACAGACAACGTCACACGGAGCCGGCTGCCAGCCGGAACCTCGTCCGCTTCCGGAGTCACCTGAATCGTTAGCTCCGAGGCCGCCACAGCTCGTAGCCCGCGGAACCGAACCGCAGCGCTGTGTCGATTCCTGAGCTCCGCGTGAATCACGAGCGAGCCGCCGCGCGCCAGCTTCAGCCGTCGCTCCTCGCCCTGCCAGAGCATTTCAAGGCCCGCCGCCCGTGCGCGGCTTACTCCGAGTCGCGTCAAACTGCGAGCCACCGACAGGCCCAACAAGAGGGCACCGCCCCACGCGACCACAGGGCCGGCCTGCAGCAGCAGACCACCGAAGACGACCAGCATGCCCGCTGCCGCCAGATCGGCGCTTTCGCGGGTGGGCTGGATCTGCACGTCGCCCACGATAGTCCGGGGCAGCGCCGCTCGGAAGGGCCTGGTAGCCTGCGACTCCCTTGCGCCGTACGCCGATGGTTCTGGCTCTGCTCCTCGCGACTGCGGCGATGAGCCCTGCGCCCGCCGCCGAGGCTGCGGAGGGGCCGGGCTACTCAGAGCTGGAGGAGCGGGTCGTGTCTCGCGCGCTGGGTCCCCAGGCCGAGCGCGAGGCAAATCCGGACGGCAAGCGGATCGAGAGCATCAAGATCGTTCGGCCGGAGGTGTTTGACGATGACGACCCGGTGCCCGACATCGCAAACGTCTTTCATACCCAAACCCAGGAGCACGTGCTGCGTCGTGAGCTCCTGTTCGCGGTAGGCCAGGCCTACGATTCAGAGCGAGTGCAGGAAACACTTCGCAACCTGCAGGTCATCCCACAGCTCGGGGTGGTCGCCGTTGTTGCGCTCAAGGGCGGGGACCCGGCGAGCGTGCGGCTGGTGGTCATTGCGCGCGACGTCTGGAGCCTGCGCCTCAACTATGCGCTGAAGGGCAACATCAACACGGGAGCCGTGGCCGCCGCGGTAGCGGGGCGGGTATTGAGCTCCGGTAGCTCGGGCGCGGCCAGCTCCGTGAACTATTTCTTGCTCAACCTCAGCGAGGACAATCTGCTCGGATTGCACACGCGGCTGGGCGGCCTGTTCATCCTCGAGCCGGACCGCTACTCAGTGGGCGGCCTGGCCGCACACCCCAGCATTTCCGGCTCAAGCGTCGACGGCCTGGCCTTCGGCGGCGCGATCCTGAACCGGGCGACGGGCGAGGCGGAGGGCTCGTTCGGTGCGCTCAGCCTGCGTCAGGATTTGAAGTCGATCGAGCAAGAATGGGGCTTCCTGGTCGGTAGCGCCTGGCGCGTGGAGCAGGTTCGCTACTTCGAGGACGCGGCGCCCCAGCTCACAGCGGGCGGCGTGCCCATCGAATACGCTAGCAGTGTGGTGCGAGGGGGAGGAGA
>JANNWK010000464.1:0-5944 GCA_031408355.1 Myxococcales bacterium | reverse complement strand
AGCGACGAGTCCGAGCGAAAGCACGACAATGATACGGCGCATGGCTTTGTTCACTCCTTCGAGCCTCGCGCCAAGTCAAGCAGAAGACGCCAAGCGGGTCGTCAGACGAGCACTATGGGCAACGGAACGCGACAGATTCCGTTGTCCTCGGACAATGGCATGCCCCGCGCGTCTCGGGGCATCAAGGGGTGAGATGGGCGCCGCACCTGGGCTAAGCTCGGGTCAGCATGCGCCAGTATCGAAGTCGCCGTGAGGTGCTCAAGCTTTCGGTGGTGATGGCGAGCGCGGGCGTGCCCGCTTGCTATCGCGCGGAGCGGGAGACCGCGGGCGGCCTCTCTGAGCTCGAGAGCGAACGCAACTTTCCGCAGTCCTTGGCCTCCGGGGATCCGCGGCCTGAAAGCGTGATGCTGTGGGTGCGGGTTGCGGACACGGCGCGCCCCACGACAAACCTCTCGGTGCAGCTCATCGTGGCTTTGGACGAGGCGTTCGAGCAGCGGATTGAGCTCGGCTCGGGCGCGGCCCGGCTAGCGGTGATGGCGGCCGCCGACCATTGCCTGGCCGTTCGGCTTGCTGGGCTCGAGCCGGGCACGACCTACTACTACCGATTCCGCTACGAAGCGGATCTGGGCACGGCCCAGACGCGCGTGGGACGCACCAAGACAGCGCCGGCCGCCAACGCCGACGTGCCGCTACGTTTCGCGGTGGTGTGCTGTCAAGACTATGTTGGGAAGTACTTTCACGCGCATCGGCACGTGGCGGAACAGGAGCTGGATTTCGTGGTCCACTTGGGTGACTACGTCTACGAAACGGCTGCGGATCCCGACTTCCAGTCGCCTACCGAAACTCGCAGGGTGGTCTTCAGCGCCCCTGATGAGGCTTTGACGCTTGCGGACGCCCGCGGCAGCTACCTGGCCGCTCGCTCGCTCTCGAACTATCGGGACCTGTACAAGCTGTATCGGAGCGATCCTGATCTGCAAGCATTGCACGAACGGCACCCCGTCATCGCCATCTGGGACGATCACGAGTTCTCGGATGATTCGCACGGGGAGAGCGCCAACTACCAAGACGGGCTCGCCGATGAGGCCTCGCCCGAACGACGAGCGGCGGCTGACCAGGCCTGGTTCGAGTACATGCCGGTCGATTACGCGGAGGCTCCGGCGACCTCTCTCGACCCGGCTGCCGCGTTTCCCGGCAACTTTTCGATCTATCGGAGCTTCAGCTTCGGCCAGCACCTTGAGCTGTTCATGACGGATCTTCGACGTTTTCGGCCGGATCATCTGGTGCCCGAGGATGCCCCGCCCGGTGTCGTGTTCCTCACTCAGGCGGAGCTTGAAGCGCAAGTCGGGGACCTGCCGGTGGACGCGGTGCCGTACGTCGACGTTGAAACGTTTGCGAAAGGTGCCTACCAGGCGAGCCTGAGGGATAACGCCGAGCTTCTGCAGCTCACGCCCGAGAAGGTAACGGGGCTCATCAGCGCCGTCTGGATCAACTCGGCCCTGTCCGCGCTTGCGGCGCTTGACCAACGCGCTCTCCCAGAACCCATTGAGCTAACGTCCACGGATTTGGAGCGCGGCTACGCCTACCACTGTTTGCTCAAGTCGTCGGAGTTCTCTCGAGTAGGCTCGCGCTACTTGGTGGCGTCGCGACCCTTCGAGGCGCTCGCCCGTAAGCGCTTCGACGAGACCGACGGCCAGAGCGAGCGCCTGATGGGCGATACGCAACGCGCTTGGTTCACTCGAGCGGTGGCGGATTCCTCGCGCACTTTCAAGGTCTGGGGCAGTGGGATTGCGTTCCTGTCTCGGCATATCGACCTGACCGGGGTAACGCTCGCCCCGCCGGAGTTGCAGACTCGCATCAGCATTTCGACGGAGGACTGGGACGGCTTCCCAAACGAGCGCAGCGCAATCTTGGCGGAGCTGGCTCAAGCTGGGAATGTCGTCATTCTCTCGGGGGATTTGCACTGCTTCTTTGCGGGGACGCCGCACCTGCCGACGGATCCGGACGCGCGCGTGGTCGAGTTCGTGACGGGCAGCGTTTCGTCGACCACGTGGCTGGAGGGCATCAAGGGCTTTCTGGCCGCGGACCCTGCATTGCCTGCAGGTGCGCAGCTGTTGGCTAGCAGCGTGGGCGCGCTGCTGGCGGACACCGCGGGCCGCACCAACCCGCACCTGGCGTATCAAGAGCTTGCTCGCAACGGCTACAGTCTGGTTGAGGTGAACGGCGCTCACCTGAGCGCCACGATGTACACGCTCAGTCCCGAGGACGTCGCGACGCCGCCTGGCGAGCTGGCTTCGTCTATCGATGCCCTGATGCAAACTGCGCGCTTCCGTGTCCCCGCTGGGAGCGCCGAGCTTGAGCGCGAGCTCGACGGCGAGTTTCTGCGCTGGAGCCTCGAGAAAATGGCGTTCGTGTGACGCCGGTGGCTGCGAGCACTGAACCCGCCGCAGGCGACTACGACGCGGACTTCTTGATCGTGGGTAGCGGCTTCGGTGGCTCGGTAAGCGCGCTCCGTTTGGCGGAAAAGGGCTATAAAGTGGTGCTGCTCGAGGCGGGCAAGCGCTGGCGAACCGGCGATTTTCCGAAGACCAACTGGCTCCTGCACAAGTTCCTGTGGCTGCCCTGGCTGGGGTTCTACGGCATCCAGCGGATCACGCTGCTGAAGAACGTGCTGGTGCTCTCCGGCTCCGGAGTGGGGGGCGGGTCGCTCGTCTACGCGAACACGTTGCTCGAGCCGCCGGACGCGTTCTTCCAGAATTCTCGCTGGGCCGGGCTCGGAGACTGGAAAGCCGAGCTGGCCCCCCACTACGTGAACGCCAAGCGGATGCTCGGGGCGACGCCGTCGAGATTCCTCGGCCAGGGTGACCACACGCTGCGTGAGGTTGCCAGCGAGCTGGGGGTGGCGGACACATTTCACCAGCCGGAGGTGGCGGTCTACTTCGGCGAGCCCGGGAGATCGGTCACTGATCCGTTCTTCGACGGGGAGGGGCCTCCGCGCACGGGCTGTACCTACTGCGGCGGCTGCATGGTCGGCTGCAACGTCGGCGCCAAGAACACGCTCGACAAGAATTATTTGTATTTGGCGGAAAAGCTCGGGGTTCAGGTGCTCCCGCTGACGACCGTGACCGGACTTGCCGCTGACCCGCGCGGGGGCTATCTGGTCCACAGCCAGCGCACCGGTAGCTGGCTGTGGGGCAAGCAAGCGCGCACCTGGCGCGCGCGCAAGGTGGTGCTGGCGGGCGGTGTGCTCGGCACCGTGCCGCTGCTCCTTCACTGCAGGGAGAGCGGGCTACTCCCGCACCTCAGCCCACAGCTTGGTAACTACGTGCGGACCAATTCGGAGGCGATCGTCGGGGCGATCTCGCGGCGAGCCGACGTGGACAATTCGCGAGGCATCGCGATCACCAGCGGCTTCTATCCCGATCCGAGCACGCACGTGGAGCTCGTGCGCTACGGCGCCGGGCAGGACGCGATGGGGCGGCTTGCCGCGCTCATGGTCGATGGTCAGGGTGGCCGCCTACGTCGACTGTTGCGATACCTTGGGCAGGTATTGACTCACCCCATCGACTTCCTACGCACGCTGCGCCCCAACGGCTGGGCCAAGCGGACGATCATCTTGCTCGTCATGCAGTCCTTGGACAATCACCTGAATCTGCGGCTCCGTCGACGCTTTTGGTGGCCCTTTCAGCGCGGACTTGGCAGCGAGCTGCCGGCGGGCCAAGCGGTCCCGCCCAGCTACATTCCGGTCGCGAACCTGATCGCCCGGCGCGTCGCTGAAAAGACGAACGCGGTGGCCGTCGGCGCCATCAACGAGGCTTTGCTCGACGCGCCGACGACGGCTCACATCTTGGGCGGCTGCGGGGTGGGCCAGAGCGCCGCTGAGGGCGTGATCGATACGAAGCACGAGGTCTTCGGCTATCCCGGCCTGTACGTCTGCGACGGTTCGACCCTCTCTGCCAACCTGGGGGTCAATCCTTCCTTAACTATCACCGCGCTGGCGGAACTGGCGATGAGCCGCATCCCCAGTAAATCGGCGTAAGCGAGGGTTGGTTCAGAAGCTGCCCGTCCGACGGGCCAGGCGATTCACGGCGTAGAGCGCGAGGATTGCCAGGGACGTGAGGACGGCGGCGAGCCCATTGGCCTGGCTGGTTCGGCCGCTCTGGACAGCGTCGTAGATGGCGAGCGAGGCCGTCTGGGTGTGGCCGGGGATATTGCCGGCGACCATGAGTGTGACCCCGAAATCGCCGAGGGAACGGGCGAAGCCCAGCGTGAGGCCCGCCAAGATGCCGCGCGAAGCCAACGGCAAAAGCACGCGCGCAAAGCTGCGAAGCGGCGGCGCGCCCAGGGTGGCGGCGGCTTCGACGAAGCGCGGCTCGACACCGGCCAGCGCTGCTCGGGCCGAGCGCGCGACGAAGGGCAGCGCCGAGACAGCGGCCGCCAGGGTGGCTCCCGTGGGAGTGAAGACGATGCTGGTTCCTGTGAAATCTTCGTACGCGCGTCCGAGGCTGCTTTCCCGTCCGAGCAGAACCAAGAGGTAGTAGCCGAGCACGGTGGGCGGCAGCACCAGCGGGGCGTTGAGGAGCGCGTCCAGCAGATCGGCCCCGAGAAAGCGGCGCTGCGAAAGCAGGCCCGCGATGGCTACGCCTAGCACGCCGGCCAACAGCGTGGCGACGAGCGAAACCTGGAAAGAGAGCAGCAGCGGGCCGAGCAAACGGGGGACATCCTTTCACGGGGCGTCTTGGGGTGCTAGCGTGCTCGGGAGCGGGTGACGGTGGGTTTGTGTGCCCGCCACCAGAAGCATGACCGGAGATCCTGACGATACCGCCAATCGCTCGCGCCTCGAGTTGGAGCGCGTCAGTTCGTTCCTTTCGTCGATCGTCGAGAACATTCCCGCCATGATCTTCGTGAAGGACGCGGAGTCGCTGCGCTTCGAGTTGTTCAACAAGGCAGGTGAGGAGCTGCTCGGGCGCCCTCGCGAAGAGCTGCTCGGGCGGGCGGACAGCGACTTCTTCCCTGCAGACCAAACTACGTTCTTCGAAGAACTGGACCGGCGGGTGCTAGCCGAGAAGAAGCTCGTCGATATTCCGCTCGAACCCATCGACACAGCCGGTGGCCGGCGCTGGCTTCACACCAAGAAGATCCCGATCCTCGACAAGCAGGGGGTGGCGCGCTACCTGCTCGGTATCTCCCTCGATATCACTGAGCGTCATCAGGCCGAGGAGGCGCTGCGTCGGATTCAGGGGGAGCTCGAGATTCGGGTCGCGGAGCGCACACGCGAGCTGTCGTTCACCGTGGCTCGCCTGGAGCGAGAGATCGCCGACCGTGAGAAGGCCGAGGCGGCGCTCAAGCAGAGTGAGGGCCAGCTGCGGCATGCACAGAAGATGGATGCAGTAGGGCGGCTGGCAGGCGGTGTCGCTCACGACTTCAACAACATGCTTTCAGTGATCCTCGGACACACCGAGATAGCGTTGAGCCGCCGGAAGGCCGACGATGCGCTGACCGACTCGCTCGAGACGATCCGCCAGGCCGCCCTGCGCTCGGCGGGGCTGACCCAGCAGCTGCTCGCGTTCAGTCGGCAGCAGGTTGTCCGCCCGCGCAATCTCGAGCTTTCCCGGTTGGTCAGCGAGTTCGAGAAGATGCTGCGTCGGGTGATAGGCGACGACATTGCGCTCCAGATTGTACTTGCGCCCGAAGCTTGCATGGTGTGCGCGGACCCGGGCCAAATGGAACAGGTTATCTTGAATTTGGCGATCAACGCGCGTGATGCGATGCCGATTGGCGGGCAGCTGCTCATTGAAACCCGGCAGGTGATCCTCGCGCCGGAGCACGTGTTCGCTCACCCGGAGGCCAAGCTCGGCCCGCATGTCGAGCTGTCGGTGAAGGACGAGGGCACGGGCATGGATGCCGATACCTTACGTCGCATTTTTGAGCCCTTCTTCACCACCAA
>JANNWK010000463.1:0-8446 GCA_031408355.1 Myxococcales bacterium | reverse complement strand
CGCCGAGTTTTCGGCCAATTTTGGGGCGTACGACGTCACACTGGACGTGCCGGCCGGCGACGTGGTCGGGGCGACAGGCGATTGTCAGGCCCAGGCCTCGAGTCCTGGGCGCCGCGTCGTCCGCTGCTTGGCCCGGGACGTGCACGATTTTGCCTGGACTTCCTGGCAGGGATTTCGCGAGCTTCGGCAGCAGGTGGGTGGCGTCAACGTCCGGGTGCTCACACCACCCGGACACGAGCAGAACGCCGCCATCGAGCTGTCGAGCGTGCGCTTCGGCCTTCAACACTTCGGCGAACGATTTGGCAGCTACCCCTACCCGACCCTGACGGTCGTGCACCCTCCCGATGCGGCCCGCAATTCGGGCGGCATGGAGTACCCAACGCTGATCACGACCGGGGGCCCATGGTACACGCCGTACACGGGGACGCGAGCCATCGAGGCCGTCACGCTGCACGAGCTGGGCCATCAATGGTTCTATGGAATCTTCGCCAGCGACGAGCAGCGCTACCCCTTCCTCGACGAGGGCCTCACTAGCTACGCCGAGCACTCAGCGCTCGGAGTTCGCTATGGCCACGCTTCAGCGTTTGCAGGCGCAGGTCTTTCGCTATCCAACGAGGCACTTTCGCGGGTTTTCTCGGCCGCTCGCGGCGGGGACGAACCGATCGCGCAGCCCGCTTCTGCCTTCGTGAACTTTCGCAACCTGGGTGCTCTCGTCTATAGCCGGACAGCGACGGCTCTCAGCACGCTGGAGCGTGTCTACGGCAAGAGCGCGCTCGACCAGGCTCTCGCCGACTACGCCGCGGCGGCGCGCTTCAAGCACCCGGAGCCGGCTGAGCTGTTGGGAGCCATCAAGGGGCGGCTGGGCGCTGGCGCGGCGCTTGTGCTGGAGCGAGTGCTCTACGAGCGGGCTTCGGTGGACTACCTGGTGCGCGACGTGCAAAGTGTCCCTCACGATTCACGAGCTGGCGTGTTCGATGAGAGCGGCGGGCGCCGCACCCTACCCCGTTCGGAAGTTCGTCCCCCAGCGCGGTGGGATGGGCACGCTGTGGTGCTGAGGCACGGCAGCCTGGAGCTGCCCGTGATCGTCGAGCTTCGCTTCGAGGATGGGCGCCGCGAGCGCCGAAATTGGGACGGACAAGGCACGACTTACGTCGTGAACTACAACGGCCCCTCGCGACTCGTGGGTGTCACCGTCGACCCCGAGTTTCGCGTGCTGCTCGACGACAACCTGACCAACAACGCCGTCTCGGCCAAGAGCGCGGGGGCGCCGCGCAGCCTGGAGCGCTTGCTGTATCTGGCCCAGCTGCTGGTGGCTGGCGGGCTACCTTGATAGCCCTTGGCCCTGGCCAAATCCGAGCCCGCAACCGGCCTTTGCTGGTGCTGTCGATCGCCTTTTCGCGGCTCTTGCTCGGGCTTTGTCTCGCGTTCCCGCTCGCTTCCTTGCTGGGCGAGAGCGGCCTAGGCGACCGAGCCGAGGGCGACCGCGCTCTGTTCGAGGCCGGGGGCTTCCTGCTTCTGGAAACGCTGCGCCTCCAGGCAACCCACCTGGCGGCGGTGCTGGCCGGGCTCGGACCGCTCCTTCTGCTGAGCTTGCTGCTTACGGCCTACGCCAACGCGGCCCTGCTGGTGGCCCTGAACACCGCCGGCAAGCTGCTGACACAGCCCTGGCTGGCAGCCGCGCTTCGCAAGCTGCCGGCCCTCCTGCTGCTCGCGGCGGGCACGCTGCTAGCGCAGACCGTGAGCCTCGGGCTTTCCGCCATCGCAGCGGGCGCGCTGACTGAACCGCTCACCCAGCCTCAGAGTCACGACGCAAAGTCCGCCGCCCTGATGGTCGTCGGCGCAGTCGTCGCCGGCGGCCTCGGAGGCTTCGCTGATGTAGCGAAGGCTAGCCTGATCCGGCACGGAGGCGGGCTGAGCGGGGCGCTGACCGTCGCCTTCGGGTGCCTGATGCAGCGGCCGCTCGCGACGTGCTTTGGTTGGCTGCCGTTCGCTGCGCCCTGGCTCGTGGCGCTCGTTCTTGCCGGTTGGGCGAGCTCGGCGCTTGATGTGAGCCGGCCGGGCGAGTGGCGCGTCCTCTTGGTGCTTCTGGTGCACCAAATCACCGTCGTCCTGAGCGTCGCGCTCAGGGCCGCCTGGTTCGCCCGCGCCTTGCGCCTGAGCGCAGCCGGGGCGCGGAGCGCCTAGCCGATCGCTTTGCGATACAGCTGCGCGTAGCGACGCGCCACGCGATCCCACGACACGTCCACCCTCATCACGCGACGCCTGAGCCGAGCGTGGCCGGGGGAACCATAGGCCGCGAGCGCGCGGGAAGCGGCGCCAAGCAGCGCCTGACCGCTGGCGACATCGAACACGAAGCCGGTGCCGGTCTCCAGCTCCGCGTCGCAATCGACGAGCGCCTCGGCGGCCGCGCCCACACCGAGCGCTATGGGGACGGCCCCATAGCGCTGCGCGGCCTGGATCGAGGCGGCAGTGCCAGCGCCAGCGTCGAGGCAGAGCGCGAAATCGGCAGCCGAAAACAGGCGGCGTCGGGCCGCATCGCTGTGGTCCTTGAGCCGCACGAGATCAGCTGGGTACTCGGCGGCGAGGCGGTCGAACGCAGCGCTCGCAGCATTCGGCGCCGACACGACCACTGCCACGTCGTTCTTCAACAGCGCGGGCAGGGCATTCAGCAGCAGAAGCCCCGCTTCGGAGTTCGACGCCAGTGCGAAGATCAACGGCCGGTCCAGCTCGAACTCTAGCTCGAGCTCGGTCAGGACGGCCGCCTTGCAGCGGCCCTTGTTGGAGGCGTCCTCGGCGTCGAACCGCGCCGGAATCGCCGTGTCCGTTGCCGGATTGAAGACGGCGTAGTCGAGACCGCTTCCCACGGGCAGCGGCCTGCGCTCGCCAAGCAGCGTCCCTGCCAGCGCGCCCGAAAGCTGGGGGCTCGCCAGATCTCGCGCCGTGTCCTCCGAACCCGCGACCACGATCTGAGCGGACGACAGCCCAAGCTCCAGCAGCGAGACCGCGTCGCCTGACATGCCCGGAAGTCCCGGGAAGGCGGCGTGCGCTCCAGCCGCGAAGCGCCCCGTTCGCTCGGTCGACTGCACACTGAGCAGCGAGGGCAGCGTCAGGCCGGTGGCGGCGCGAATCAGCGCAGGCACGGCGGCCGCCGGCGCGTCGAAGGCGTGAACCACCTCGAACGGCTTGCCTTGCTCGGCCCGCTGCTGCGCCAACGCCGTAGCGCCACGCGACAGCACGGCGAAGCGCGCGAGATTGTCCGGATAGCCGTCGCCGTCGCCAAAGACCGAGGGCCTGTCGTAGAGCGGTGGGTCATCGAACAACGCCAGCTCCACTCCGGAAGCGAGCTGACCATCGAGCACGGTCAGGTCGCTGCCACCGAGTGACAGGGGGGTGAGTCGGCGAGCCATCAACAGGCCGCCCGCCTCGAAGCCCGGGTGCCGGGGAAGCGCAATGGTCACGCGGTGCCCTAGCTGCCGCAGCGCCTTGCTCAAGCCCGCTACTACGTCTGCCGTCTCGCTGCCGCGCGCGTAGGGCGAGAGTTCGGCTGCCACCATCAGGATATCCATGACGCGGCGGCTAGTACCACAGCTCCCCTAGCGCTACCTCACGCGGCTGGCACAAACTCACGATTTCGGCCATTTTTGGACCACTGGCCGAGTGCAAGCGGCGGCAGCTGGCGAGGCGAGCGCGCCGCCAGCGTTGCCTCGAAGCCGCGCGCGACACGCCTGAGTCGGGCAACCTGCGCGCAGGCTCTGACCGGACGGCGGCCCCAATCTGCGCTATAGCGGCCGAGAAAATGGACGAACTGGTTGAGAAAGCCAAGGTTCTGCACGAGGCGCTGCCTTACATCCAGCGTTTCCATCAGCGGACCTTCGTCGTGAAATATGGCGGGCACGCCATGGTCGACGAGACGCTGAAGGAAAGCTTCGCACGCGACGTCTGCCTACTGCGCTACGTCGGCATCCGGGTCGTGGTCGTCCATGGTGGGGGCCCTCAGATCAACAAGATGCTCGACCGAGTCGGCATCAAGTCCAGCTTCAACGCCGGCCTGCGCGTCACCGATGACGACACGATGGACGTGGTCGAGATGGTCCTCGGCGGCTCGGTCAATCAAGAGATCGTCGGCCTCATTTGTCAGCACGGCGGCCGCGCCGTGGGGCTCTCTGGCAAGGACGACCAGTTCATGCGCGGCACGCGGCACAGCCCCGTCAAGACGAAGGACAGCAGCGGACTCGAGGTCACCGTGGATCTGGGCCGCGTCGGTGACGTATCCCACGTCGACGCGAAGATCGTTGAGCAGCTCATCTCGAGCGGCTTCATCCCCGTGATCGCGCCGATTGCGGTGGACCGCGACGGTCACGCACTCAACGTCAACGCGGACACAGCCGCGGGCGCCATCGCCGGTGCCCTGAATGCCGCCAAGCTAGTGCTCATGACCGACGTCGAGGGCGTAAAGACGGCGGACGGCCAACGCCTCAGTTCGCTGGACGCCAACGAGGCAGAGCGCCTGATCGAAGGCGAGGTCATCACGGGCGGGATGATCCCCAAGGTGCGTTGCGCCCTCGACGCGGTTTCAGCGGGGGTAGAGAAGGTCCACATTGTGGACGGCCGCCGCAAGCACGCGCTGCTGCTTGAGATCTTTACGGACAGCGGCGTCGGCACGGAGATCCACCGACCGAAGGCTCGGGGGTAGGCCACGCGAAAGGAGCCATGAAGCCGCGCGAGCCCACAGCCGGCGAGCCTGCACTGGTGCGTCCGGAGGGCGTGCACGCAGACGCTATCCTCAAGGTCTATCGGGTCCCAGCCGAGTGCTCCGGCATGCGCCTGGATGTGTTCATGCGCACCCAGCTGCGCAGCACCAGCCGAACGCGAGCGCGCGCGATCATCGAGCAGAGCGCGCATACCGCTGACGGCCGCGCCTTGCGTGCCAATGCTCGCGTGAAGGCCGATGAGCGCATCGCGCTGTGGCGCGAGCCCTTCGAGGAGATCGACGAGGTACCACTCCCGATCGTCTACGAAGACGCGCATTTGCTGGCGATCGACAAGCCGCCGCTGGTTACGGTGCACCCGACCGCGCGCTACCACAGAAACACGGTGATCGAACGGTTGCGGCGTGAGCGAAGCGGCCAGTTTCTAGCGCTGATTCATCGGATCGATCGCGAAACCAGCGGCGTGCTCATGCTCGCAAAGTCACTCGACTCGGAGCGCGCTTTCAAGCGGTTGCTGGAGGAACGCTCGCACGGCGGCGCCGAAACCGTAGGGAAGTCGTACGTCGCCGTGACGCGCGGCATTCCCGACGCGACTGAGTGCTGCTTGCCGGTCGAGCTCGACGCGGGGAACCCGCTGCGCGTCAAGATGCGCATCGCCGCGCCGGGTCAGGGCCTCGAGGCGCGCACGAGCATCAGTGTCGTTGAGGCCCGGCAGGGCTACGCCCTTTGCCGCATGAACCTGCACACAGGCCGCCAACATCAAATCCGCTTGCACCTAGCCGCCTTGGGGTGTCCCGTCGTCGGTGACAAGCTCTACGGCCCCGACGAACGACTGCTGGCGCGCGCCGCCGACGGCGAGCTCAGCGCCGAAGATCTCGTGCTCCTCGAGCATCCACGCCAGCTCCTCCACGCGGAACGCTACGAGTTCATTCACCCGCTGACCGCCTGCCCGCTCGAACTCATCGCGCCCTTGCCCGCAGATTTGCGCCAGTTCTGGGGCAGCCGAGCGTAAGCCCCGCCGCCTACGCGCCGCCGACTCCGCTGCTCAGTTGCCCGCCGGTAGCGCCACCGACACCGGTATCGCCGGCCACGTTACCCAAGGGCTCTGCGCCGCCAGCGCCGACTCCTCCCACTGAAGAGGCGCCGGCCACGCCCGTATCAGCACCGCCAGCGCCACCAGCCCCAGAAGCAACGGCGCAGGTCGTCAGCGACCGGTTCTCAACCGCCGTCACCACGCAGGGGGCGAGCTTGGCGCAGCTGGACGCCGCCGCGTAGCCGGCTTCGCATGCCTCAACGCTGCCCGCGCTGTACTCGTAGCAACCGCTGCCGCCGCCGGGCCGAATGTAGCCTGGACACCCAGCGAGATCGGGCGCGGCGCAACCAAGGCGGTCGAGCGCCGTGCTCTGGGCGTCGGCGAGACGTTCGCAAGCGGCCGCTTCCGAAAGGAGGGCTCCGGTGGCCTTAGGCTGAACGGCGCCTTCCGATGCGGGCACGAACGGCTCCGTATCCTCGGAAGACGTGCAGCTCGTTGCAAGCGGCAGCGCGAACAGGGCAAAAGCCAGAATGGAGCGAAGCCAACCTGGGACAGAGTCGGACGGAGCGCGGGGCATCATCGTCCAGCATCGTATCCTCGACTCCAGCCGCTTTCCAGGGAGACCAGCAGCCCCGTTGACGGCGCCCTCGCCCTCCGATACCCGGGAGGCCCCCATGCCCATTCGCCGCGCCCTGCTCTCCGTTTCCGACAAGACTGGCTTGATCGAGTTCGCCCGCGCCCTCTCCCGGCAAGGAGTGGAACTCCTGTCCACGGGTGGGACTTTCCAGGCGCTCGCCACCGCCGGGATCCCTGTGACCACCGTCGAGAGCTACACGGAGTCGCCGGAGGTCATGGATGGCCGCGTGAAAACGCTCCATCCGCGCATCCACGGGGGACTGCTCGCGCGTAGCGGCAAGGATGACGCCGATCTCGCGAGGATCGGCGGCAAGCCCTTCGATCTAGTGGTGGTGAACCTCTATCCATTTGAGGAGACGCTCGCCCAAGCCGATGCCTCCTTCGAAGAGTTGATCGAGAAGATCGATATCGGCGGACCCAGCATGCTGCGCTCCGCGGCCAAGAATCACGACCGCGTGACGGTCGTGTGCGATCCCGGCGACTACCCGGGCGTGCTGGCCGAGTTCACGCGCGACGGTGACGTGAATCGGCTCACGCGCGAACGACTGGCCGCCAAGGTGTTTGCCCACACCGCCGCGTACGACGCCGCCATTGGAGGCTGGCTCTCGACGCGCGGGGAGGCCGACGGCTATCCCAAGTACTACTCCATCGTGATGGAGAAGGCCTACCCGCTGCGCTACGGCGAGAATCCACACCAGAGCGGCGCGTTCTACAAGGAGCGCAAGGCCGAGCCCGGTTCACTCGGTCGAGCCGAAAGCGTCGGTACGGGCTCGAAAGAGCTGAGCTTCAACAACTTAGTGGACGTCGAGGCGGCGCTCGACGCCGTTCGCGAATTCGAGAACCCGGCCGCAGTTGTGGTCAAGCACACCAACCCCTGCGGAGTCGCCACGGCGCCGACGCTAGCCGACGCCTACCTGGCCGCTCGGGAGGCGGACGCCATGAGCGCTTTCGGCGGCATTATCGCGCTCAACCGTGAGGTCGACGACGCCACCGCTGCGATCCTTTCAGAGACCTTCCTCGAAGCCATCATTGCGCCTGGCTTCGCCGCCGGTGCGCTCAAGCGGCTTCGAGCCAAACAAGCCCTCCGGCTGCTTTCCACGGGCGGCTGGCTCGGACCGGAACATCGCTCGCGGCAGTTCAAGCGGGTCGGCGGCGGGTTCGTCGTCCAAGACCGCGACGCCTCGGGCGCCGGCGAAGTGACGAAGGGGCGCGTCGTGACGGAGCGCCAGCCCACCGCAGCCGAGCTGTCCTCGCTCGAGTTTGCCTGGAGCGTGTGCAAGCACGTGAAGAGCAACGCCATCGTGCTCGCCGCCCCGGGTCAGAGTCCGGGGATCTACGAGACCATCGGGATCGGCGGCGGTCAGACGGCGCGGGTCACGGCTGTTCAGGTCGCCTGTGACAAGGCGGGCCAGCGAGCCCACGGCGCCGTCCTCGCCTCGGACGCCTTCTTTCCATTCGCCGATGGCTTGAAGTTGGCGGCAGCGGCGGGAGTCGTCGCCATCGCCCAACCCGGCGGCAGTAAGAAAGACGATGAAGTCATTCAGGCTGCCAACGCCGCTGGGATCGCCATGATTTTCACCGGCGTGCGCCACTTCCGGCACTGAAACCGGCGACCGCCCGGGCGACCGCCTCCCAAGTCCAGGCTTGCCGCATTTATCTCATAGTTACCGTCTGATGGGGGCGCACGTTTAATCTCGATTCTAGAACTGGTTTGCCCGCTCAGGGCCGACCCGAGCGCGGCTTTTTCCCGCATCGAGCGACACAAATTTGGCCAAAGCCACAACCGCATGAGAAGCACTTCGATAACAGCGAAGCGATCCCATGGTGGTTATTCCTCGAAACTGTGACGTCTGCAAAACCGAATTCGAGCTGCACTTCCGTTACCAAATGGAGGAGCGGAGCGAGCGCGTGCCCGAAGGCTCGCCCGTCACACGCTACGCCTTCTACTGCTCCCAGCGTTGCCTGGAGGCCAGCCACCGAGAGCGCTCGGACGGCCAGGTCAGCTGCGACGCCTGCGCCGGGCGATTCACGGTGGAGCTCGCCGCACACGTGCTGTTCACGGGCGGGC
>JANNWK010000462.1:0-6116 GCA_031408355.1 Myxococcales bacterium | reverse complement strand
CTCTTTCAGGACCACTTATTCTGGAAGGGGCTCTGGAATACCTCGTTCTTCGCAGTTGGGTCCGTGGCGCTGAGCGTGCTGACGGCGCTCACGCTGGCCATCCTCCTGAACTCGAAGGTCAAGGGCCTCACGTTTTATCGCACCGTCTTCTTCCTGCCTTCGCTCATGCCGATGGTGGCTGGCAGTATTCTGTGGATGTTCATGTACAAGGGGGAGGGCGGTATCATCAATACGCTGCTGCAATACATCGGGATCAACGGGCCGGCCTGGCTGGCGGATCCTACCTGGTCGAAGCCGGCTATTATCTTCATGGCCGCCTGGGGGGCGGGCAACGCCATGGTCATCTTTCTGGCCGGTCTGCAGGATGTGCCCACGTCGCTCTACGAGGCTTCTATCATCGACGGCGCGAACTGGTTGCAGCGGCTCTTGCACGTGACCATTCCGATGATCTCGCCCGTCATCTATTTCAACGTGGTGATGGGCATCATCGGCGGATTTCAAGCGTTCGCTCAGGCGCTGATCATGACGGACGCCACGGGCGCGCCTGAGCAGTCGACGCTCTTCTACGTGCTTCAGCTGTACAACGTCGGTTTTCAGGATTTGCGGATGGGCTACGCGAGCGCGATGGCCTGGGTGCTGTTCGTCATCATCTTGGCGCTCACGTTCGCCGCAACTCGGCTCTCCAAGCGCTGGGTTACCTACGACCGCTGAGCCCCTTCGATGCCAAGCCCTAATCCTCTCCATAGAACGACGCCTCTCATCCACGCGCCGTTGATCGTCCTGGCGCTGCTGTTCCTGGTGCCGATGATCTGGCTGTTCATGGCTTCCTTTCAGCCGCGCGAGCAGGTCGGAAAGATCCCGCCGGAGCTATTGCCTCGCCAGCATTTCATCGTGCGCGGCGCGGAACGCGTTTATGTCACCCCACCGCAGAAGCTCGGACTCGACAAGCTCTTGGTCGTTCCAAGTGCGGGTCCCCAGCGGGGACAGGAGCTGCTGGTGGACCCTGCGGCCTTCCGGGACGGTCAAGTCCTGCTCTCGGTACGGGTTTCCGATCGTTTCGAGATGCAGGCGTTTCCGGCCCGGCTACTGCGTCCCCTGGCCAAGCAGGACGTCGTCGTCAAGGAGTGGCGGCTGAGCAAGTTCAGCCAGCAGCAGCCGCGTACCTTCTACGTTCGGGACAGCGACGTGAGGACCGAGATACGGCCCGTGCTGGGAAACTACGGGGAGGCCATCAAGGCGCTCACGGCCGGCGAGAAGGACAAGGCGCGTCCACTGCCCGAGCTTCTCGCGAAGTCGGTCTTCCCCTGGACAGAGAAGCGCGATCGAGATCGAACCATCACGTTCCTCACGTACCTCTCCAATACGCTGCTTGTCGCGCTGCTCGGTGTGACCGGCACGGTGCTTTCGAGCGCGCTGGTAGCCTACGGCCTTTCGCGGGTGACCTGGAAAGGCCGCGAGAGTCTGTTCAACATCACGCTAGCCACCATGATGGTGCCCTTCCCGGTGCTGATGATCCCACTCTACTCGGTGTTCCGCTCGCTCGGTTGGATCGGCACCTTGATGCCGCTGTGGGTTCCGGCTTTCTTTGGCGGAGCGTTCAATATCTTTCTGCTCCGTCAGTTCTTCATGACAATCCCAAACGAGCTCTCTGAGGCCGCGCGTATCGACGGCTGCAGCGAGCTGGCCATCTTCTGGCGGATCATTCTGCCGCTGGCTCGCCCCGCACTCTCGGTGGTGGCCCTGTTCCACTTCCTGTTCGTCTGGAACGATTTTCTGGGGCCCCTCATCTTCCTGACGCAGCCCGAGACCTTCACGATGGCGCTCGGCCTGCAGCAGTACCAATCCCAGAATGGCGGCAGCGAATCACACCTCTTGATGGGGGCTTCCGCTCTGCTCGTGCTACCCATTATCGTCCTGTTCTTTTTTGCCCAGAAGACCTTCATTCAGGGCATCTCAACGACCGGGATGGGTGGGCGCTAGTCGCTAAGCGGCCAGGTTGTTTGAGGATTTCGCGGCAAAGCGAACGGCCACCCGGCGGCGGTGGCCCTCGCGCGTAAGCGTCAGGGAAAGGGAAGGTTTCGGTCCCGGACGCCGTAGATAGCCCTCGACCGAAACTCTGCTTTCGCGCCATTATCCCAACCCCGGAGGGCCTTGCCTATGACTACTTCTCGTTCCTTTGCGCGACTTGCCGTGACTGGTTTCTTCGTTCAAGCGCTGGCCATCGCCTGCGTCGTGTCCAACAGCGACCAAGGAGACGGCGGCGACGCGTGTGAGCCCGGCGATACCGCGGCCTGCACTTGCACGAACGGCACCAAGAGCACCAAGGAGTGTAACGCCAGCGGGACCGGCTACCTGCTGTGTGAATGCGCCGGCGTAGGCAGCGGCGGTGCTGGTAGTGGTGGAGGCGCTCCCGGCAGCGGTGGCGACAGCCAGACCACGGCTGGGACCAATGCCAACCCGGTGGGCGGCGCGGACACGGGCGCGGGTGGCGCGAACCTGGGAGCGGGCGGTGCGGACATCGGCGCGGGCGGCGCGGACATCGGCGCGGGCGGCGTTGAGAACGTCCCGGCGGCCTGCCAGTCACCCGCGGACACCTGCGAAGAATGTTACTACGCGGGATGCTGCGTTGAGTGGGCCGCGTGCGAGGCAGATAATACGTGCGTCGACGAGCTCGTCGACATCCTGGCTTGCACTGATGCCATCCGGGTCGACCGGAGCGTGACGACGGCCGACCTGGTGGTTTGCGCTGAGGATGCGGGCGCCGGTTCTGGGTCTTGGTCTGAGGGCGTCTCGGCCCTGACCAAAGGCATCGTCGATTGCATCGCGGGCGAGCCAGGTTGGGAAGGTAGCCCTTGGGGTGCCAACTCTTGCAACAACAGCTGTTTTAAGAAGTAGGCTTAGGCTTTCATGAAGGTTCAGTTCATCCCTTTTCTGGTGCTTGCGTTGGGGCTGCCGGTGCTCATGCCGGCGACCGTTGGCGCCGACGAAGCCGCCGATCGCAAAGCCGAGATCGAGCGCAAGAAGGCTGCTGCCAAGGTGAGAGCGGACGAGCGCAAGAAAGCTGGCGAGGCCGACAAGAAGGCCGCCGACGAGCGGGCCGCCGCCGAGAAGAAGGCTGCTGACGCCAAAAAGGTGGCCGACGACAAAAAGGCTGAAGCTGAAAAGAAGGCCGCGGACGACAAGAAGAAGGACGGGGACAAGCTACCCGCCGGTGGGGCGGGCGGCAGTGGCGGAGCTGCCGCCGCCGCGGCTACCGGTAGCGGTGGCAAGGGCGGCGCTGCGGCCGCGGCTGGCGCTGGCGGTAGTGGTGGCAAGGGCGCGACGGATGCCAAGAAGAGCGCGGCCGACGAAAAGGACGCGCCCTTGCCAGCAAGCGACATCGACACGCTGCGCAAGGACCGGGGGGATCGCCGAAAATCGACGGTCGAGCGGCTGCGCCGGCGTTGGGGCCGCGTGCTCGGCGAGGAGAAGGGCGCCTCCGATCTCAAGCTGCACGCTCGTCGCGTCGCCTTTCTGCAGCGCGTTCGCGTCGTCGCCGAAGGCAAGAAGGACAAGAAGACGGTAGAGGCCGTCGACGAGCTCCTCACCAAGGAGGACGACCGTCACTCCAAGGCTATGAACACGCTGCGCGAAGGTTCTCTGACGACGGGAGCTGGCAAATGAACGCCTCGAAGCTGAATACTTGGGTCGGCTGCGGGCTCGGTGTGCTGCTGCTGACGGGCTGCGGCATGTTCAAGAAGAAGCAGTCGGACGCCGCGCCCTCGGCTACGGTTGCCGTCCTGGTGCCCCCGCCGCCGGCGGTGACGCCGGTGACTCCTGTCACGCCGGCTCCGGCTCCGGACACCGTTGCGGACGAAGCCGTGCCGGCCCCGGAGGATTTCGAGGATGAAGCCTTCGAGAAGGTCTCGGACAAGACCTACAAGGCCGAGTTCGACGTGCTGAAGAACGAAATCGACCCGCGTTAGCTGGGGGCTTGCGAGTCAGTCGGGGATCCGGGCGGCATTTGGCCTTCAGGCTGAAGCTGCGGGCGGTCGCGGCAATTTCACGGTGATGTCTCACCGTTGTCACAGAGCCCAGGCTTTATGACGGCCGAAAGACGAACCGATGAAACAACCTATCCTGCTAGCCGTTCTCCCCTGGTTCTTGGTTGCCTCACCCGCTCTGGCTCAGACGCCCGCAGCGCCCGCAACACCCGCTCTGGCCCAGGCGTCCGAAGCGCCCGCAGCGCAACCCGAGCCGGTCGAGCCGCCGCTTCCCAGCGTTGCTGCGACTCCGCCCGCGGCGGCCGCGACCCCCACGCCGCCCGCAAGCGAGGAAAAACCCCCCGCCGAAGCGCCACCGCTTTCCGACCGCCTGGAGGTGGGAAAGACCGGCTTCTTTCAACCGTCCGCCACCCTGCAGCTTTGGCTGTTCGGCGCTCAGCACGACGACGACTGGACGAGTACGTTTCGGGTGCGGCGCGCTGAGTTGCGCGTCAAGGGCGAGATCGTACCGAAGACGCTCGGCTACTTCGTGATGATCGACCCGGCGCGCGCCCTCGAGTTCGAAAAGACGACACTTGATGTGGCTGGCCAGGATCCCGAACCCACGGAGGCCGGTAGCGTGACTGCCCTCCAGCCGCCGAAGGGCAGCTCGAGCTCGATCCTCCAAGACGTTGGGGTGACGTTTCTCAGTGAGTATGCGGACGTTTCACTCGGTCAGTTCAAGAACCCCGTCAGTTTGGAGGGTGCCGGCAGCTCGTCCAAGCTGCTCTTTCCAGAGCGCTCGCTCGTCTCTCGCAAGTTCGGTGACAAGCGTGACATCGGCGTGAAGCTCGAGAAGAAGTTCGAGTACTTCGGCTACACGCTGGGTGCCTTTAATGGTGAGGGGCACAACAAGCTCGACTCCAACGATCAGAAGGATCTCGCGCTGCGACTCGAGGCCTATCCGGTCAAGGGCGTGACGGTCGCTGCGGTGGGCTACACCGCCGTGGCCGACCGCGACCTGCCCGGCACCAAGGATCGCGTCGAAGCTGACCTCAAGCTAGAGAAGTACGATGCCCTGCTCCAAGCTGAGTACATTCGAGGCTGGGACAGGGGCGCCACGGAGCGCGTGGTAGGTCAGGGTTTCTACGTCGCGGCCGGCTACACCTTGTTCGACAAGCTGCAGCCCATCCTGCGCATCGGCTGGCTCGATCCGGAAGTGGGTGAGGATGAGGGGGTAGCCGTGGCGCTCGATCCGAACGACGAGGTCACGCAGTACGAGCTGGGCGTGAACTATTACGTGAAGTCCCACGACGCGAAGTTGCAGCTCGCCGGCGGCTGGTTCGACGCGGAGCAGAAGGACACCAAACCTCGCTACGAAATGACGCTGGCGGCTCAGATCTCGTTCTGATGGGGTCGAGGGAAACGGCCGGGCCAACGGCGAGAGGACCGGCCGATGGGTCGGAGGTGCCGGCGCTAACTACGCGAAACTATTAAAGTTCTAACTTCGATGCTGCCGCGGGATCACGCGGTTCACACAACTGTCACAAACCTGTTTCGGCTCTGCCGCGCGGTGGCGCGTGGCTTCAGATAGGAGATCCCCGATGTTTCTAGGACGACGTTCTCTTTTGGCTTTGGTTGCTGGCTTTTCGGTGGCCTGCAGCAAGTCCCCGCCCCCCACCGGGGAAGGCGGAGCCGCCGTTGCGGCGCCGGCCGCCAGCGAGGCTGTGCCGGTCACCCTGAACGGAGCGGGAGCTACCTTCCCGTTCCCGCTCTATTCGAAGTGGATGGCCGAATACAACAAGGAGTTCCCGAACATCCGCATCAACTACCAGTCGATCGGCTCCGGCGGTGGGATCCGCCAGATCATTGCGGGCACCGTGGACTTCGGCGCGACGGACGCGCCGATGAAGGACGACGAAGCCAAGCAAGCCCCCGGCAAGCTCCACCACATCCCCAGCACGATTGGCGCAGTCGTGATTTCCTACAATCTGCCGGATGTCCAGCAAGCGCTAAAGCTCTCGCCGGAGACTCTTTCGGCCATCTACCTGGGAAAGATTACCAAGTGGAACGACCCGAAGATCGCGGCCGACAACGAAGGGGTCAAGCTGCCTGCCCAGCCCATCTCGGTGGTGTATCGCACCGACGGAAGCG
>JANNWK010000461.1:0-16659 GCA_031408355.1 Myxococcales bacterium | reverse complement strand
GAAGCGCTTGAGCCGCGCGGCCTGGCCGTGCGCGTTCGATGGCGAAAGCGAATCCAAGAACGGCAGCGCGAGGGCCACGCCAGCGCCTCGGAGCACTTGCCGCCTCGAGAGCGAGCGTCGGAGGGAGTGGGTTTGTGAGGTCATTGCTCGCCTGAGCCTCGTCGAAAACGGAACACTTCGCTGCTGACCAGTTGTTTGAGCAAGTTGCGAAGGGTGGGGGTTCCCGCCAGCCAGTCGCTGACAATCTGGTCCACGTAGGGCTGACTATCGGCGACGCTGCGACCCAGGCTGTAGGTGAACACCTTCTGGGCGGCGCAGCTCATGAAGCGCGGATCCTGCGACAGGACCTGGCTCATGGCCGTCAAGCCATCGAAGCTCGTGCCCTCTGGCAAGGCGCCAACCGCGTCGATCGGTAAGCCGTTCTCGTATTCCGTCCGATAGCGACCCAGGCCGTCGAAATGCTCTAGCGCCAGGCCGAGCGGGTCGATGTTGTTGTGGCACGGGGCGCAAGCCGCGTTCGCTCGATGAAGATCCAGATTCTGACGCACGGTCGTGGTTTCGTCGAGCGGGGGCAGCTCGCCGACGACGAGATTGGCTGGCACCGTGAGCTTCATGCACAAGATGGCATCCAAGACCGTGTTGCCTCGCTTGATGGGCGAAGTGCGATTGGCCTTGCTGCTGACGGTCAAGAACCCGGCCAGCCCGAAGAAGCCCGCGCGCGGATCGGTGAGGTTCGGAGTCCTCGTGAAGCCGTTGAGGGCTGGGGCAGGGAAGCCATAGTGCTGAGCCAGACGCGCATCGACGAAGTTGACGTCGGCGGTCAAGAACTCAGCAAACGGCCGATCTTCGTAGAGAAACTGTTCGAAGAAGAGCTTGAGCTCCTGCTGCATCGCTGTCCGCAGCGCTGGATCCCAGTCGGGGAAAA
Source organism: Myxococcales bacterium (assembly GCA_031408355.1). Taxonomy (GTDB): domain Bacteria; phylum Myxococcota_A; class Polyangia; order Polyangiales; family Polyangiaceae; genus PMG-095. The sequence continues at coordinate 15,734 of JANNWK010000461.1, read as the reverse complement.
TGGCTGGGTCCGCGCTGTGGCCGTCGAGCTTGTTGGTGTGAAGCCACTGCCCGGCGAAGCTGCTGCTCAAACTGGCTGAGCGCGAAGCGTCGCCGAGCATGCGGTCCACCTGTGCAGCCAGCTCTTCAGGAGCTTGGAGTTTGCCCGTCGCGGCCAAATCGAAGAGCGCCTGATCCGGCGTGCTGGCCCACAACATGTAGGAAAGCCGTGAAGCGAGCTCGTAGGGGTTGAGGGCGCGCGGCGTGCGACCGAGCGGAGCGTCATCGAACTCGAAGCGATACAGGAACTGCGGCGAAATCAAGACGATGCGCAAGACCTGGGCGAGGGCTCCCGCTTGTCCCTCACCCAGCGCGACGGCCTCTTGGTATTTCTTGCTGAAGAGCTCCGACTCCCAAGCCTCAAGCGGACGCCGAAAAGCGGCCGCTCCGAAAGCGACGATGGCAGCGTTGGCGCACACGCTGTCGCAAGCGTCGGCGTCACCCCCCGGCACGATGCGGGCCAGCAACGCAGGGCTTGAGAACACGTCGTCCACCAGATCTTGCGCAGCGCTGAAGTAGTCGCTGTACTGTCTGGCACCCACCGCTAGTGCCTCGGCGAGGTTGTCGAACCCATCCTCCGTTTGTTCGACGACAAAGCGTTGCGCTGGGCTGAGGCTGGTACCCAACAAGTCCCGGACGGTATTGTCGTATTCGAAGTTGCTAAGCCGGTGGATGGCCTTGGTGCCGACGTCGCGGGCCGGATCCACCGGGGCACCGGGCGCACCCCCCGCGACGTAGCTGCCCGAGCCGCCCGCTGGTTCAGCTGGCGCGCTGCTCGGGGAACCGTTGCACGCATTGAGCAGGCCTAGCGTTGCCAGTACAGCCGCGCCGGTCGGGGTCCGTTCGATCCTGTTGCTCATTTTCGACAAACCGCGTGGCTTCAAGCGAACTCGAGGCGAACGGCTCCCAGTAGGCGAGAGAACGGCCCTCCTCCCTCGTCGAATCACGCCGCAGTTATCAGGCAGAAAAAAGCACGAAGCCGCCGGAGTCCTGCGATTTCCGTTCTTCTTGGGTCATTTTCGATCCAGAAGCTGCGGGCTGTTCTCGTCGGCCCGGCTACGGCGCGAGGTGCTCGACGAACCAGTCGAGCGTGGCGCTCAGGGACGACGGGGTCACCGAGTGACCGGTGGCCGGTTGAACGCGCAGCACGAACTTGTCAGCGGCTCCGGCGGCCGCATAGGCCGATTGCGTGGCCGTCTCAATCAACCTGAGCCCCGTGAGCGGAGTTCGGTCGTCGGTGTCGCCGTTGATCGCGAGCAGCGGACGCGGCGCGATCGCCGGCAGCATCTCGATGGCGTCGAACTGCTGGTAGATGCCGGGTACGGCGCGATCGTAAAATTTTCGCACATAGTTGGCGTCAATCGGGGCCACGCCATCGTGACTGGCGGCCTGGTCCACCGCGCCCTGGATGCTGCCGACGCGCGACTGCCACGCGTTATTGTCCAGCGCCCAAGCCCAGTTTTGTACGCCTATCCACGGCACAGCAACCTTGACGCGCGGCTCCACCGCAGCCGTGAGGTAGGTCTCCATGCCGCCCTTGGAACGTCCGACCAACCCGACACGCTGGCTGTCCACATCCGCGCGCGCTTCGAGGTAGTCGATGAGCCGCATCACATCCCACACGGTGTCGTACAGGAACGGGTGCGCGTTTCCCTCGAGGTAGGCGGCGTAGATGGCATCGAAGTAGGCAGCCGTGCCCTGACCCTGACCGTGATAGCGCGCATCCATGGTCACCACGAAGAAGCCTCGGCTGGCCAGGTCCCGATTGAACCCGTTGTCCGCGTCCCGATTGCCACCGGTTCCGTGCAGGTAGATCACGGCTGGGTAAGGTCCCGCGTTCCCGGGGCGATAGCTGGTCCCGTTGATACGCGTGCTGACATCACTCTGAATCGAAAAGTCCTCGATCAAGAGACCCCCGGCTTCGCCTTGGGGTGTCTCCTGCACGTTCAAAGGCACTTGGGGACGGCCGATCACTTCCAGGAAGGCGGCCCGCTTCTTTTCCCAAAGCTGCGGCTCGGAGGACAGGCCGCCGCTCCCGCTGTTGCCGTTGCTCGCGCCGCCGCTGCCCGCGTCGCTGCTGCCCGCGTTACCGCCGTTGCCCGCGCCGCCCGCCCCGCCACCCGCCTGGAGCTGCGTCACCTGACCCGCTGACGCGTTGGCCTGACCCCCGGCCTGGGACATGCTCGCCCGATCGGGCTGAGCGGCCGCGCCTGCGCCTTCCCCGCAGGCGCTAAGCAGCCCTCCGAGCAGCAGACAAACGCAGTGGGCGGATCGCATTGGCTAAAAGTCGCGCGGCGGCCTGCCGCGCAGGCAAGAATGTACACCGAACCGGCGGGAGTTGCATGGCTCCCCGAACGGGCAGCGCTGCCGCGGGCGGAAGCGGGAGAAACGAGCGGGCAACTCTACGGTTCGCTCTACTTTGCAGGGCCGGTGACTGGCGGTGGTGGACGCACATGAACGACCTTGCCTCCCACCACCTCGACGAGGGACGTGTTGGTCGCGGCTGCCAGCTCCTCGGCTCGCTTTCGGGCGCGGAGCAACGCGGGGAGCGTGCGCGCCAACAGCGGGCTCTTGGCTTGCTCGATGGGCTTAGGGTTCATCGCTTCTCGCCCCAGTCTAGCAGGGCCGGGACAGTCTCGGAATTGTCATAAAGCACCCGAAGGGCGCCCTGAACGGTGGAGGAGTTTGGTGACCTACTTCACTAGCGCCTCAGCTGGGCAGGATCCTTCCGCCCGCGAACGAGCCCCAAGCCGAACACAAGCAACGCCACGAGCCACGAGCCTCCGCTCTGGGCGCGCCCGGGACGAACGGCGCAGGAGGCTTCCGCGCCGCTGTCCGGGTCGGCGGGCGGGGCTGTCTCCGGCACGTCGTCCAGTTCTTGGAGGTAGCGCACGAGCTGCTGAAGCTCGCTGGGCGATAGGTTGCTGGTGATGCCCATCTGGTCTTGCGAAATGCTGAAGACCTCCAGCAAGGAGGCGGCGCGACCGTCGTGCAGGTACGGTGCGCTTTGCCAAAGGCCTTTCAGGCCGGGCGTGTCCAGGCCGACGAGCTCGGTGCCAAGGCGCTGGCCGGAAGTGGGAAGCAGCGTTCCAACGTCGAAGAGCTCGCCCGTCGCCGTGTTGGTGAAGGTCGGCTCCAGGTGGCACTCCGGGCAACCGGCGCGCAGGTACACCTTCTTGCCGGCTCGGGCTTCCTTGCTGAAGCTGCCGTCGGGATTGCGAAACGGGCTTCTGGGCGCTTGGTCCAGCGAGGTCAGGTAGGCGGCGAGCGCGTCCAGTTCGGGGCTGACTCCGGCGCTCGGCGGGCCAAAGGGGTCCTGGGCGCGCTCGAGCCAGTCCGCTTCGCTCATGAAGCCCGTACCGCCGAAGCTTTCACGGATGTCTCGCTCGAAGTCCTGCACCTCGTCGAAATTGGCGCTCCAGTGCAGTCGACCCTGCCCGACGGCGCCGGCTAGACCCAGGAGCGACTTCGTGTTGCGGAGGCCCTCGCCCCGGTCGGTCAAGTCCCACACACGGCCGTCGCCCAGGCCGCCGAGGTGACAGGCTGCGCAGCTCATGTAGCCAACGTCGCTCATGCGCTTGTCGTTGGCGTCGTAAAATACCTGTTTTCCGAGCAAGAGCTGTTCTGACAGCGGCTCTGCGTCGACGCTGGGAATGCGTGCCAGTGGCTCGGGCGCCTGATGGTCGCGGGAAGAAAGGGACTCACCCAAATCGTAGACGCTCAGCTCGCGCGACAAGAAGGCGTTCACGAACAGCTTGCCGTCTTTTGAAAAAGCCAGGCCATCGGGCGCCTGGCCAACGTCCTTGATGCCGCTGATGCTCGAAGCGCGGTAGGCGTCGAAGATGCCGAGCCAGTTGCTGCCTTGAAGCAGTAGGTAGGCGTAGTCGCCCACGGGAGAGAATGCCACCTGGGCGGGCAAGGCCCGGTTGTCGATGTCCATGCGCTTTTCAAGGAGCTCGCTCTCGGTGGTGAGATCGAGCACGCAGATGATGGCTCGCACGAAGCTGTCGGGGTTCATGGACAAGCCGTCGCGTTGCGGGCCACGCAGCACGTTGTCCTTCTTAGCGGTCACCCAGGCTTGGGTGCCGTCCGGCGAGATCGCGATGGAAGAGACGTAGTTGGGCAGACCGCGCCCCGCGGACTCGCTGTCAGGCCCCGGATCGAGCGGCAGCTCAATGGTGCGCACGAGCTCGAACGTAGTGGGCGAAACCAGCCAGATCTCGCCGTGCTGATCGGGCGATATGAAGCGCGTGACGAAGATGCGACCGTCGGCCGCCACCGAGACCCCGGCCGGCGTGGGGCCGAGCGCCAGGCGGCGCGTCAGCTTGTGGGAGAGGCCATCGATTTCGACGAGCTCGCCGGTCGCGAACAGCGAAACGTAGGCGTGGCCGCTGGGGCCGAAGGCGATGGAGCGCGGCTGCGAAGCGTACGGCAGGGTGATGCGTAGGCGCTCGTCGCCGCTCTCCGGATCGAGCACGACGATCTCGTCGGAGCGCTGGTTGGCGACCCAAATGGCGCCATCGGGACCGAGCGCCAGGGAATGCGGCTCGTCGCCTACGGGGATCTCTCGCAGGCGCTCGAGGGAGCTGGCATCGCTCACGCTCACGCTGTTGTTGTCAGGATTGACGTTCCAGATCCGATCGCGGCTGGCGTCGTACAGGATGCTGCTTGAGTTACTGGGGGGAGTCTGCGTCAGCGCCGGATGGGCTGCCTGGACGAACGAGGAGCTGGTTCGAGCCTTCTGGGCGTCCGTGCCGAGGACGATGACCGTGTAGTGGCCCGGCGTCGCATACGTGTGCTCGACCTCGCCGGCGGCTCCCGGACCCACGACCGTGCCGTCGCCGAAGTTCCAGCGGTACGTGACCTCGCCTACGGCATCGAGCACCTCCGCCACGCGAAAGACGCGCGCTTCTCCGACCGGCACGGGCGTGGCGGGCTCGACGCTGATTTCGAGTGCCAGGCCTGAACTCGACGCGAGCAGGAGAGCCGCGCCGAGCCAGCCGGCCAAGCCGCACCTCATGGGCGGCTTGGGCCCTTTCGCGGGCTTCGCCGGCCGTTGCGCAGGGCCAGGGCCAAGCCGGCCAACGCGGTCAAGGCCCAGGCGGCGTTCGGAGCCGAGCTGCCCGGCACGCTGCAGCCGCAGCCGCTGTCGGACGTGGCGTCGTCGTCTTTCGGTGGGGCTATTGACGCGGAGCCTCCCGAGCCCGCCGTGGCCGGCTTGCCGCCGCCATCGACCGTGCCCATGCCGCCACTGCTGGCGCCGCTCGCGTTGCCGCTTGAACCGCCCGCCGGACCGCCACTCGCGCCCGACCCACCAGCCCCGCCGTTGCCGCTCGGTAACTCCGAGATGGTGGCGCCGGTGGAGAAGCGCACCGCCAGCTCCTCCTCAATCGGGTTCTGAGCCAGATCCAGCAAGCCGCCTTTGACGACCAGCACCTCGTAGGTCGAGTCCACTTCGAGCGGAGCTCGGGCACCGAACGAGACCGCGTTGAAGGACGAGTGACTGAAGACGCCGTCGACGACCTCGCCGCCCACGCGCTTCACCACGATATTCTCCGGGGTGATGGAGTCGATCTCGATTTCGTCGGAGAAGAACAAGGTGATCCGGCTGGTGAGCGGCTGCATGAGCTCACCGTTTTCCGGATAGGTCTTCAGCACCTTCGGCGCGACCGTATCCGGCGCCATGGCGTGGGGGATGAAGGCCGCTCCGGAACCGTGATCGTTGCCCAGGTAGACCAAGTTGCCCAGCACGGTCGCGAAATCCGTGTCAGCGCCCGCGCTGGCGATGTCGGCCGCGCCCACTTGCGTGATGTTCGCCTCGTCGTTGACGTCGAGCTTGCGGTAGCCCTCGCTCGACTGCCCGCAGAACAGGAAGCCGTCCTGGTAGGTGCAGTAGCCTCCCTTGTCGGTGCCAAGCTTCATTTCGGTGATCGTCTCGACGGCCGCCGCGCTCCATTTCATGAAGGAATAGTGGCCGTTTTCGCCCGAGCCATAGATGCGATCACCGATGACCACGGCCGAGTACATCGGGTTGGGCGCCGAGCCCTTGATCAGTAGGTAGGGGTCGGCGGGATCGCCGGCGTCCAGGACCGCGACCTCCGTGGGCGTGCCGTCCATGCCACTGGCGATGATGTAGTTGCCGGCCGCGTAGACCGGACCCACCCGAAAGTTGCCGAGCTTGCCCAGCGGCACACGCGTGACCAGCGTAGGCTTGGTTGGATCCGTGGCGTCGACCACGTACACACCGTTGCCGGTGCCGCCCACGTACACATACGGCCAGGCCCAGGACAGCATCCAGGCGGCGTTGTCGTAGTCGCCGGCGTTCACGCCATCCAGGTTGAGCACGCCGATGGGCTTGGGATTGACCGGATCGGTGAAATCGAAGAAACGAATGCCCTTGGTGGTCGGAAACACCAAGATGTCTTTGCCGTCGAGCAGCGCGACCGGCATCGCGTGAAGCTCGCGCAGATCAGCCGTTTCGGGGCTGGTGTAGCGCTTGAGCAGCGCGGGCTTGCGCGGGTCGGAGACATCGAAAACGTGAAGCGGGCCGTCCGGCTTACCGCCGTCGTGCGAACCCATGACGATCATGCGTTTGCGCAGCATGAGCACGGTGTTGCTGCCGCCAGGGGGGCCTCCAAAGCTCGTCTCGTCGAAGGCAGCCAGCGGCTTGTCGAGCTCACCGGCCAGGTAGGTCAGGTTTCCCAGCTGCGCCGCGGCTGGCAGAGACAACCCGAGGACTCCAGCAAGACTCAGCACGGTGAAAGGGATTCTACGAAGTGTCATGGAGTCTCCGAGGGTGAGTGCGTGAAGCGATAGCTCCACTTCCGTTTTCCAGTGAAACCGAGTTTTCCAGTGAATGAAGCCGAGTTGTGCCGGAGCTACTTATCGGGATTCGGTATCCGCAGATCGCGAATGAACGTGATGAGCCCGTAATACGAGTCGAGGAACGCGCGCATCGTTCGGGCGGTGGCGCCGAAGCTGTCGAACTCGCTCGGCTTCATGCCTTTGGGATCGTACGCGCGCCGAAAGTCCTCGAACTGTTCCGAGAGTTCAGTCAGAACTTGCGCCGGAACGGGCTGATGCATGCGCGCCACCACCGGAATAGTGGAGGCATTGAAGCGACGTTGCCAGCTGGTTGGAATCGTCAGGATCACGTCGCCGCCAATGAACTCCGACCAGTGGAGGTGATTGCGATACGCGGCGGCCAAGAGGCGGGTGCGATAGCCGGCCTCCTTGAAGGTCTCTGCCGCATTCTTCAGCACAGCCACGCCTGCCCAATCCAGGGTTCCGGGCGTGGGGACCTTGCCCTGCTTTTCCGCGCACACCTTCAACCAGTCGTCGAGGCGTCCGACCATCAGCGTGCAAACCGGGACGATCCCAGCGGTGTCGTGGCCGGCCGCCTCGCGCCGCCGTAGGCCGCGCTCGACGGCTTCGGCCACCGCGACGGCTTGGGGCGCGGTGAACGAGACGGTGGCGTTGACGCTCACGCCCTCGGCCGTCACCTCTTCGATGGCGACGATCCCGGCCTGGGTGGCGGGGATCTTTACCTGCATGTTGGGGGCGAGCTTGGCAAAGCCCAGGGATTGACTCACCAGAGCGTCGGGGCTCTTGTGAAATTCCGGGTTGGTCTGAATCGACAGCCAGCCCTTCTTGCCCTGGGTTTGCTCGAAGATGGGCCGGAGCAGCTGCGCGCTGCCCACGGCCATTTCCTCGATGAGCTGCCAGGTGATCTGGGCTTCTGTCCAGGTGGGCCGGGTCTTGAACAGCTCCTCGATGCGAGGCTTCCACGCCGGCAGCTCCTCCTTCAACACACCAAAAACGATGGTCGGGTTGCTCGTGGCGCCCACCGCGCCATGCTCAAGCGCGTACTTGAGGTCCGCCGTGGCGCAAGAGTCGTTCCACAAATCCGTGGGGGTGGTCGACGCCATTTCGTGGAGCGGGCTGCGGAACGTACTGGACATCACACCAAGAGAACATATATTCTAAAAAATGCAAGGCGTAGAACAAATATTCCCTTCTGGAAGATTCCTTCTAAACCTCGCGTTCGAGAGCACTTCCGTTTCCATGGGCGTCGTCGCTCCGTCGGCGCATCCTAAAACTCGCCCCTTCTTGCTCTAAGCGCACGTCGCTCCCCGCTCAGGCTCGAACCCCAAAGGACCTTACAATGAACAGCCGATTCCATCACGCCCTCACTGCGCTGGCATCTTTGCTCGTGCTCGCTGCCGGCTACGGCTGCTCGAGTGAAGGCAGCAGCTTCGACATGCCGGGCGGCGGCAGCGGCAACAATCCGACCGGCGTCAATGGCGGCAGCGGCAACAATCCGACCGGCGTCAACGGCGGCAGCGGCAACAATCCGACCGGCGTCAACGGCGGCACCGGCAACAATCCGACCGGCGTCAACGGTGGCACCGGCAACAATCCGACCGGCGGTACCGGCAACACCTCGGGCGGCACCGGTGCGGAAGGCGGCAGCGGCGGCACGGGCAGCAACCTGCCCGTGTGTCCGAAGGGCGCAAACGAGATTTGTCACGAGTTCATCGCGAACGACAACGCGAAGAACGAGATCAAATACGTGAACGAGTTCACCTCCACCAACCCGGGTGCGGTGGTGTGGAGCGTGCCGGTGGGCGTTGGTACGGTCAACTCGCCGCGCTCGATTGAAATCGTCGACAACGCGCTGGCTCAGGGCGGCAAGGCGATCCTGGTCAGCCTCAACACGGGCTACGGCGAGTTCGACCTCACCGATGGCAAAAAGCTAGCGGAAGTGAAGGGCTATACCGGCGTCACGGGCGCCTGTCGGTTACCGGACGGAACGACGGCGCTCGGCACCAACAACACGATGCAGATCGTCAGCGCCGGTGGCGCCAAAGTGCGGGACTTTGCCCTGCCGGCGGGCGCCGACCTGAGGTCCATCAACCGGCATCCGACCACCGGCAACTTCTGGCTGTCGAAGACTCAGCTCATCTTCGAGGTCAGCGATACGGGCCAAGTCTTGTGGCAGGCCAACATGGGAGCCGGCACCAAAGGTTATGCGGTTTGGTGGCGCGAGGGTGGGGGCGCCTATGGCACCACTGGAGATCCTTCGACCGTCATCGAGATCGACAAGGACAAGCAGATCGTGAGCCAAGTCGGCGGCAAGGCCAGTCAGCTCCCGCTCAAGCTCGATTTCTTCTCTGGCTTCGTGCGCCTGGCGAGCGGCAACTATGTGGTGGCGAACTGGACGGGCCATCTCAATGACGCCGTGGTCGACGATACCTACCCGCACGTCATCGAGCTGACTCCGGCCAACAAGGTCATTTGGAAGTGGGGCACTCAAGCCGAGGCGCGCCAGATCACCAACGTCTACGTCCTGCGCTGAAGCTTCTCTGATGCCTCGCGTTCCGCGCAAGTTGCTCCTCGGTGACGAGGGCAACTCGGCCTTGCACTATCTCGACCTCGACCGGCCCGAGCAAAGCTTCACGTTTTACGGTCCTGGCCGTGACCTGCAGCTGGTGGGCGGAGGCCGGGTGCTGCGCAGCAGCCCGCAGGGCTTCGTGGAGCTGGACCTCAAGCGGTCCGGCGCGCTGGCCCGCGAGGTTTCGCTCACGGAGTTGCCCGGGGGCATCGAGTCAGCCCGGCGCCTTCCGAACGGCAATACGCTGCTGCTCGGCAACGGGGGCGGCGGGATCTTTGTGTGGGAGCTGGATCCGGCCGGCGCCGTGGTGCGCGGTCGCGAGCTACGCTTTCAGGGACTGGAGAAGGGCCGACTGCTGCGCATCACCGAGGCCGGCACGTTGCTCTTTTGTTCCGACGCGCCGGGCCGGCACCTGGTGCACGAGGCCAACTGGGCTGACGGTGTGGCCACGCTTTTCGAGGTCCCGGAGGGCGTGCCGGCCGACAGCATGGTGAAGGCGGTGCGGGTGGCGGCCCATGTGGTCACGGTATCGACCGGCTACTCAGCGAGCTTGCTCCGCATCGACACGCGCTCGCGGCAGGTGCTTCAAACCATCGGTGGCAAGGGCCAGGCGGAGCCACCGGGCCTGCGCCGCGCGCTTTCTCCGCATTTTTTCTCCGGCTACCAGATGTTCGCCAACGGTGACTTCCTGGTCGCCAACTGGCAAGGCCACGGCCCCGAGCACGGCGCCAAGGGCTACCAACTGCTGCTCTACAGCGGAGCCGGCGAACTCGTGTGGTCCTTCGACCAAGCGCAGTACCCGAGCCTCGCCTCGATCAACAACGTCATCGCGCTGGACGAGCTGGATATCGAGCGATTGCATGACGAACCGAACGGCGTGCTGGTGCCGGTGGGATAGCGGGCGGCGCGCGGCCCAGCCACGGGGTGCTATCGTCGCGGCATGCCGAATCTCAAGCGCCTCGGGATCAGGTTCTTCGTGCTGGGCGGGATCTGCCTCGCGCTCGGCTGTGACAACTCGAAGGAAACGCAGGCCCAACTGGCGGAGGTGCAGCGGATCGCCGACGAGCGGCTGAAGAAGGCGGAGCAGGTCGCCGGCCAGCGGACAGGCCAGCTGCAGAAGGAAATCGAGCAGCTGAAGGCCGATATGGAGGCCCAGGCCAAAAAGCTCAAGGCTGAGGCCGAGGAGGCCATTGGCAAGGCCCAAGCCAATGCCGACGAGCAGGCCAAGGCGGCGGAGGCGGCGCTGAAGAAGGCGCGCGAGGCGTACAAGGCCGAAGGGCGTGCGGAGCTTTTGCAACTCAACAAGCAGGTCGCCGAGCTTTCCGCCAAGTCGGCGAAGGCTTCGACGAAGCTCAAGGCCGCCACGCAGAAGTCTCTCCAACAGGTAGTGCTTCAACAAAAACAGATTGCCAAGGATCTGGCTGCCTTCGACGAGGCAGCGCTCGAGGGTCTTCAGGCGGCCAAATCGAAGCTCATCCAGGACCTGACCAAGCTGAGAGCCACCGTAAAGAACGCGCGCGCGAAGTTGGGCGCCGGAGAGCTCGGCCGCTCGGCCTTGTGATTGCGCTGACCCGGATCGCTCCAGCGGCGGCACGTACTCGGCAGCCAGATGCTGCCTCTGAAGCGCCTCGTCGATAGCAACCGCTTGATTGTGCTTGGGTTCCTCGCTGGGTCCGCGGTCGCCTGCACCACCGGCGACGGCGAAAAGCCCGGTTCTGGCGGGCCTGCCGCGGGTGGAACGGGTCCCGGCGGCGTACCGGTCGGTAGCAACCCCGGCGGCGTGTCCATCGCGTGCGACGGCGCCAGTTCGCCCGGCGTGTCCCCACTGCTGAAGCTTTCGACGATTCAGTACCGAAATACCATCCGCGATTTGCTGAAGGCGGTGGGTGCGAGCAGCGTGCTTGCGAGCGTCGAAAGCCTGCTGGCTTCGGTGCCCGAGGACAGCTTGGGCGGTGGCTTCCGCGGCCTTGACCATCGCACCTCACTTGAACACGTTCAAGGCTACTTCAACGTGGGCGTTGCGGTGGGGGACGCGGTGGCGCGCGAGCCCGCGCTGTTGGCGGCGGTGGCGGGCGCCTGCGCGAACGAGGCGGCGCTCAGCGCGACCTGCGTTGATGCCTTCCTCGACGGCTTCATGGCGCGGGCCTACCGCCGACCGCTCTCAGAAACAGACCGGGCAGAGTACGCGAGCCTCAACGACGGTCAGCGCACGCCGGCCGAGGCCATTCGCGCCATGTTGGTGGTCGGGCTCTCTTCGCCGCGCCTGGCCTACCACGTGGAGATCGACGGCGCCGCCGTGGCCGCGCTGCCGGATTTACTGCAGCTGACCTCCTACGAAATCGCTTCGCGCCTCTCCTACACTTTCTGGCAAACCCTGCCGGATCAAAAGCTTTGGGCGGCAGCCGAAGACGGTTCGCTGGCGACGGACGTCGGCTTTGCGGCGCAGCTAGAGCGCGTGTTCACCGATCCGCGCACGCGCGACACACTGTGGCAGTTCTGGGGCGAATGGATGAGCTTCGAGAAGTTCACCGGCTTCGAGACGACCCGCCCGGCCTTTCAGGCGCTCGCCGCCGGCGAGTCGGTGGGCGTCGCCGGACATGAGCACTACCAGGACATGCTCAGCGAGGTGCGCTCGCTCACGGAGCTATTCACGTTTGGACGGAGCGCCACCGTCGCCGATCTGCTTACCACGGAGCTCTCGGTCACCCAATCGCCCGACCTGGCCAAGCTGTACGGGGTAGCGCCCTGGAGCGGCAGCGGGGAGTATCCGAAGCTGCCGGCCGGGACCCGCCAGGGCCTCTTGCAGCGCGCGGCGCTCTTGGTCTCCAACTTGGAACAGACCAATCCCTTCCATCGTGGCGCCTTTATCCGGCGCAGCGTGCTGTGTGATCCGCTGCCGCAGCCCGACCCCAATTCGCTGCCGCCCGGGTCGCTGGATCCGCCTCCGGCGAGCAGCGCGCAGACGACGCGCCAGCGCTTCTTCGCCAAGATCGACGGCAATACGCTGTGCATCGGTTGTCACGGGTCGTTCAGCGACATCGGTTTCGTGATGGAATCTTTCGATTCTTTGGGGCGCTATCGCACCACCGAAAAGGTGTACGACGAGCAGACCGGCGCCGAGCTGGCGGCGCTGCCGATCGACACCTCGGCTCTGGTGCGGATCACGCCAGACGACACCACCGTCGCCAGCGGCCCTGCGGACTTGAACCTGCGTCTCGTCCAAAGTCAGAAAGTCGAGGCCTGCTTGGCGCAGCACTACTTCAAGTACGCCACGCGACGCGCGGCGGAGGACGCCTCGACGGATGCCTGCGTCGTGCAAGATCTGAGCGCCAGCCTGCGCGACCCGCAGGTCGGCTTGGCTGGCGCCTTCCGGCGCCTGGCGCAGTACTCCGGTTTCTTTCAGCGAAAGGTCGGCCCAAAGTGAAAGGCCTAGTCCAGCACGGTGTCTCGCGGCGGGTGTTCTTGCGAGGGGCGGGCGGTGCGCTTTTGGCGATGCCGCTCCTACAATCCTTGCTCCCGAAGGCAGCGGTCGCGCAGGGCGTGACGGCGCCCAAGCGCTTCATCGTCTTCAAGAGCCTCAGCACTCAGCTCGTCAAGCAGTGGTACCCCGGGTTTGCCGGCAACGGCTACGCGCTGAAGGACTCAAAATACTCCGGGAGCAAGGCCGACGGGACCACGCTGCTCACCCAGAAGCTGGCGAACGGCTCGCCCTACACGTGGGCGCCGCTACGTGACTTCGAGACGCCCACGGGCATCTCCGGGATCCTGGGGCCCAAGCTGAACCCCTTTCTGGACAAGCTCACGCTGATCCGCGGCTTGGACTTTCTGCCCTCCGTCAACCACAACTTTGGGGGCTTGCTCGGCAATTTCTCGTCGTGTACCAACGCGACTCCTTGCGACGCCGATGCGCTGATGGACGTGCCGACCATCGACCAGGTGTTGGCCTATTCGCCCAAGTTCTACCAAGGCGCGCCCGGGCAGCGCTTCCTGCACGTTTCGCAGGGCGTGGTGGATTCGATGTCCTACTCGGACGGCGGCAAGGGCGGCGCCGTTGAGCAGCTGAAGGCGCGCACCAACCCGCGCGACGTGTTCAACGATCTGTTCGCGGGTGTCGACGTGCCCGCGGGCGGGGGCATGGCCGCGCCGGATCCCGACGCGCTTCTGGTCGACAAGGTCGTGGAGCAATACCGAGCGCTGAAGGCCAGTCCGCGGCTGTCGGCCGAGGACAAGTTGAAGGTCGAACAGCACATCAACCTGCTGGCCGAGGTCGAGGCCCGGCTCAGCAGCACCACCACGCTCTCCTGCACAAAGCCCGCCGAGCCTGGCTCGCTCGACAACAACAGCGCCACAGATCCCTCGGATATCCTGCAGAAATGGGAACTCTTCTTTGACCTTATCGTGGCCGCGCTGGCCTGCGACCGCACCCGCATCGTGACCATCGGTGTGCACAAGGCGCTCGGACCAGGGCCCGATCCGGCGAGCGCCACGCTTTCGGGTCACTACCACTCCGAAGACGCCAGCGGCGGGACCTGGCACGGCTTGGCCCACGACTTTGGCAACGAGAACTCGCGGCGCATGCTGGCCGGGATCAACGGCTGGATAGCCAATGAACTATTCGCCAAGCTGCTCGGCAAGCTCGACGTCAATGAAAACGGCGACCAGACCATTCTCGACAACTCGCTCGTGTATTGGGGCAACGAGTTGGGCTTCAATCACATCGCCTACAGCGTGCCGTGTTTGCTGGCCGGCGGCGCGGGCGGCTTCATCAAGCCGGGTCGTTACCTTGACTATATCGATTGGGACGGCAAATCCTACTTCTCCCAAGAGGACGGCAACGTGATCAAAGGCATTCCGCACAATCGCTTTCTGGTCACGGCTCTGCAGGCGATGGGACTGTCACCTGCTGACTACGAACGCGGCGGCCAGCCCGGCTACGGCTCCACCAGCACCAGTGGGCGGGATCCCAACGCCTGGCCCACCGACTACGATATGTCTGAAATAGGTCAGATCCTGCCAGGCATTCAGGGCTGAGCTCACGCGCCGCTAGCTGCCACTCAAATGGCCATGTTAGCGACCCGTTTTGCCCATCCTGCGGAGGCCTACCCGATGCTATTTTCTGGGGATGTGGCGTCCACTGAGCTGTCTCGGGTTGCCCGCGCTCCTACTGTGCTTGGCGGGCTGCGGAGCGGGTGAAGCTGGCGCGCGCGGCGCGTCTTCGGGGGTGGGCGGAGCTTTCACTAGCGGCGGCGCGATGGGCGCGTCAGGCCAGGCGGGCTCGGCCATGGGGCGTCCGAGCCTACGCACGGTGGCGTACTTACCAAGCTATCGGGGCTCGCTCTCGACCTGGACGAGGCAGCTTGCGTTCGCTGAGGCAAGCTACGTCAATCTAAGCTTTGCGGAGATCGACGCTCGCGGCAACGTTAGCTATCCCGATCCGGGGCTGACAAGCTTCGTGAACGCGGCTCACGCCGCCGGAGTCAAGGTGTGCGTGGCGCTGGGTGGCGCGGACACGATCAGGGACGGCGGGGTGTTCGCCAGCTTGCTGCAGGATGCGAACCGCAGCGCGTTCGTGGACTCCCTGGTCGCCTACGCTGACACCCACCAGCTGGACTGCCTGGATGTTGACCTGGAGGGCAACGGGGTCAATCAATACTACGAGGCGTTCGTGACCGAGCTGGGCAGTAAGCTCCGGGCTTCAGGCAAAGAAATGACAGCAGCGGTCGCGAGCTGGTTCGGGAATAAGGTCACCACGCTAGCTCTACAGTCGTTCGATTTCGTGAACATCATGGCCTACGACCTGCACGACCCGTCGCGCTCCGAGCCGGTGCAGTCATCCTCCATGCAGGACGCGACGGCTGAGGTTGAGTACTGGATTGGCCGGGGTTTACCTCGAGAAAGGGCGGTGTTTGGCGTGCCATTCTACGGTTTCCGCTTCACCGGAGCCGGCCCCGAGGCTTTGACCTACGCCGAGATCTTGCGGCTGGATCCGGCCGCCGCTTTTCAGGACGAGCTCGTGGTCAACGGCGTCACGATCTTTCTAAATAGCCGCGCCACCATCCAAGCCAAGGCTCAGCTGTCGCAGAGCTACGGCGGCGTGATGGTTTGGGAGCTTGGCCAGGACGCCAGCGGCGAGGCTTCCTTGCTCAAGGCGATCCGCGCGGCGGTTCCTTGAGCCGTGCGCTTATGGGGTTGGGCGTCGGGCCTCCATCAAGGCCGCACTTACGATCAGCAGGCCGCCGAACCATTCGAGCGGCAGCAAGCGGCTACCTGCCAAGATAGCGGCGGAGGCGACCGCTGTGATG
>JANNWK010000460.1:0-12299 GCA_031408355.1 Myxococcales bacterium | reverse complement strand
CACCTGCTGGTGCTGCACCGGGTGAGCCGTCAGTATCTCTCGCACGTCACTGTGATCCTTTTCTCGCCCGGCGAGAACCTTCATAACGATGAGGTCCTCAGGAGTAGCCACTGGCACCTGAGTGCCGCTCAGCTCACGGATTCGCGCTCGATCCATGAACAGATCTTCCAGACCTGGACCTGCCAGCACGAGGTCGGCGGGGATCTTCGATGGTCGATGCAGGACTGGCAGCACGCGCGTTGCCGCCAAAAATTCCTTGCTCGAGTGGCGCAGCTCGAAGCCGCTCGCGGTCAGCTTCTCGACGAGTTCGGCCACACTTCGCCGTCCAAGCCGCACGGTCACGTCTACGTCCGCGGTGACCCGAGTGGAGCCGTACAGCAAGGCGGCTTGCGCGCCAAACAGGTACCAATCTACCCCCAGCTCGCCGAGCGCTCGCGCCAGGTCGGCAAAGAGGCTAGCGAAGGGGGAGCGCGGCGGAGGCACGGTCAATCAGCTTTTTCAGCGCGATGTGATGCTCAAGGTCCGCCTCGACATAGTGTGGTGGCGGAAAACCCGTCACGTCCCTAGCGTGCTCGAAGGCCGCGTGAACGGCGGCCATCGATGCCAACCCGTCGGCTGCGTGCGCCGTCCTCCAGTAGCGAGCCTTCTCCACGGCGACGAGGCGGTGCTCGCGCGCCGCAAAGGACTGCAGATCTTGCTTCCGCATGCCCAGAGGCTAGCACGGTTTCTCTAGCCGGTAGGCAGTACGGGCTGAGACCTACGCCAGAGCAGCCAGTCGGACGCTTCGCGCTTCGGCGGCACCGGACAGCCGCTCTAGGTTGTCGGCCAAAAGATGATGGCCAGCTTTGTCAGGAAGAAATCCGCGATCAGGATGGCTATGGACACCACCACAACCGTCCTAGTCGTGCTGTTACCGACGCCCGCCGTGCCGCCTCGCGTGGTCATGCCGAAATGGCAACCCACCAGCGCGATGATCGCCCCAAACACAGGCGTCTTGATCATGCCGCTGAAGAAGTCCGCGAGCGTCACCACGCTGAGCGCGGTGCGTAGGAAGAAGGCCGCCGGGATGTTGAACTCAAGGTCACTGATCAGCATGGCGCCGCCGAAGCCGAGCACCAGCGCGAAGACGCCCAGAATCGGCATCACCAGCACCCCAGCCACCAACCGGGGCCACACGAGCTTCTTCAGGGGATCCGCGCCTAAGGCTCGAATCGCGTCGATCTGCTCGGTGACCGCCATGGCGCCGACCTCCGCGGCCATGCCGGAACCGATCCGCCCGCCCACAATCACCGCCGTCAGCGTCGGCGCCAGCTCGCGCGCGAAGCTCAGGGCCACGACGCGCCCCGTGTACTCCATGCCGCCGAACTTTCGCAGACCAAAGGCGAACTGAACCGACATCACCATGCCGATGAAGACGCTGGTGACCACGACAATGCCGACCGACGCCACGCCCAGCGCCTCGATCTGCTTCAAGATCGCCTGACCCTCGAAGGGTCGGCGAAAACCGGCTCGCACGGCACCGATTGCCATCTCCGTGACGGCTCCCAGCTCTTCCACGAAGCGGTAGAGTCGGCGTAGCTGGCGCTCCACAAGCTTGGGCGGCGGGGGCGGCAGCAACAAGCTGGGTCGCCCGCCCGCGCTGGGCGGCGGCAAGGATTCGCTGGGGGCGCGGGTCGTCATTTCAGGATCCCGTGGCGAAGCCTTGCACAAAGGCTTCGAACGCAGTGAGGTCTGCGCTGCTCTCTGCGCTCACACGCCAGAAATCGTACACGCAGCCGTCCTTCTTCAGCACGTAGACCACGAACAGTTTGGGGACGCCGTCGAGTCGACCTGAGAGCTCGGTGCGCAGGGCCGTGCGCCCGTCGAGCGAGACCTCAACCTGAGACTTCAACTCGCGCTGGGTGAACTGAAGAAACAGATGCTGGGTTAGCGACGGCAGCGGGACGTCGTCGCCGTCTATGCCGCAGCGACCGTTGACGGCCAAGGTGGCCCCCGCGCCGTCGTCGCGGAACGCCAACAAGGAACCATCCGATTCGATAGAGCGCCAGCCTTTCGGCACAGGGCCCGTGCGAAAGCGCAGCTGGCCGTCGTCGTAGACTCGGCCATCGAAATGAGGCCCGCCGCACGCCGTCAGCAGAACAGAAACCACAAACAACCAGCGCATAGCCCACATAGGGAGGCCGGACGCTAGCACGGGTCCGGACGGCTCGGCTCGCGTCGCGGAACCGCGGCTTCTGCCCAGCGGTCGGAAGCCGGCCTGCCAAACACGGCCCCGCTGCCCTATAAGACGAGGGCCGGATGTTGCCGCTCAAGGACCAGAACCCGACCCGAACCTTTCCGTTCGTGAACTACCTGCTGATCGCGGCCAACGTCGTCGGCTACTTGCTCGAAATCTCGATGATCCGCGAGAGCGGCGAGGCGGCGGTCGTCAATGGCTACGGGCTAGTGGCCACGCGGCTGCTGAGCGATCCGCTTGGTGAAGCCTTCACCCTCTTCACGAGCATGTTCATGCACGGTGGGCTGGCGCACCTGGGCGGCAACCTGCTCTACCTTCACATCTTCGGGGACAACGTTGAGGACTCGCTGGGTCACGGGCGCTACCTTGGGTTTTACCTGCTTGTGGGGCTAGCGGCTGCGGCCACGCAGATAGTGACGGGCCCTTCCAGCCCGATCGCGATGGTGGGGGCGTCGGGGGCGATCTCGGGCGTGCTCGGCGCGTACATCGTGCTGTTCCCGCGCGCTCCCGTCTTGGTGCTGAACCCGATACCGCTGCTCTGGCTGTTCTTCGGCTTCTTGTTGTCGTTCCCGGCCTGGCTGGTGATCGGCTTCTGGTTCCTCGGCAACCTGGCCTCTGGCATTTCGACGGTCGGCCTCGGGGACATTGGCGGGGTGGCGTTCTTCGCGCACATCGGCGGGTTCCTAGCCGGCCTACTCCTCGTCAGGCCGTTCCTGGCCGGACGCGGTCGGGCCAGCGGTTCCCAGTGGTCGAGCTGGCAAGCTCCCCGGCGTCCGCGCAGTGCCCGCTCCCGCTACGAAGCCTGGCGCGATCACTAGCGGGCTTGGAGTAAGCTGCGCCAATGCTCCAACGTGGTCTTTGGTTCGTCGGTGTAGGCGCCCTCGTGGCCTGTACTTCCCCGGCCGCCCCGCCCGCTGCCAGCCCAGGCCCCGCGCCGGCACGGGCACCGACGCAGGCGGAACCGGCGGCTCCCCAGGAGCCAGAGCCGGTGCAAAGTGCGGCCGCTGGCAGCCAAGCCCCCCGGGAGCGCAAGCCGAGCGCGCCCAGCCTTGGCGATACCTGCTTGGCCATGTGCGCCCGGCTGAAGGAGAAGTGTCCCGACAACGCCTTCCAAACCTGTCGCGTGAACTGCACGAAGTACGATCCGCCACCCAGCGGTTGCGACGCCGTCGTGTTGAGCGCGCTCAGCTGCGCGCGCGACGCCACGGATGTGGTGTGCGCGAACCTGGCGCCGGAGAGTTGCCAGGCAAAGTTCCGCGAAATTTCAGCCTGCGCGTCCGGAAAAGCTCCGACAGCGGCCACCCCGGACACCAGCTCATCGGCGCTACCTGTTGGCTTCGTGCTGTTCGAGCTCGAGCAAGAGCGCATCAAGGCGCCGATGCCCGAGCACCTCGACTCCACGGGCCGCGACCCCACCGTCTTGACCTCGGCTAAACACCCCGACGGCGCTGTTTACACCGTGCGCAAGCTACCTCGCCCTCCAGGCAAGCTAAACGAAAAGGTCTTCCTGAAGGTGGCCTTGAACCTACTCGGTCGCTGCAGCGACAAGATGAAACTGCAGGGCATGGTCGACAAGCCCGGCCGCACCTCCATTCACTACAACACCAAGTGCCCGGACGGCAGCGAGGAGCAAGGTGTCTTCTGGGCTACCGACAACGCGCTATTCGTGGCCAACGTGAAAGGCCTGCCCGGCAAGCTGGGCCCCAGCGACGCCTTCTTGTACGGCTTCGAAGCGAAGTAGCGGCGCGTAGCTAGCGCCGCTGCTCCGTCCCCCGCCGGAGCGCTTCACGGATCCTTACAACACCGGAAGCCCAAGCTGCCCAGCACCGCGTTGGTGCTCATCACGTCGAGGTCAAACGAACAGGTGAGGCCGTTCGATGGCGTAAGGTAGGAACCACCGTGGAGCGCCATGATGTCGTAAACGGGATTGCCGGTAGTAACGCCGACCTTGGTGCTAGTCCACTCCGACACGTTGCCGGAGAGGTCGAAGATGCCGTCCACGGAAACGCACTGAGCGAGTGAGCCGGTGGGCACCGGCGCGCTGCCCGCGGCGTCGATGCCGTTGCAGCTCCCGGCGGTGTAGCTGTTGCCGTAGGGGTAGATGCGGTTGGAGGCCACGCCGTCGCAAGCCTGCTCTAGCTCGTTCAGCGTGCAAAGGCGTTTGCTGCTCGACTCGCAGGCGTCCTTCGCCTCTTGAAACGAGGCGTTGGTCCAGGGCAGGCGATTGGCCGTGCCGCACAGGTGGGTTTCAGTCGTGCCGGCGAGCAGATCCGTCGCGTCCGGGCGCGAGGCCTCGAACTTGTCGACCCAGAAGTTCAGGCTGTTCCTATTGATGTGCACCATCTCGTCGGTGCCTTCGTCCACTTGGGCGTCACAGTTGTCATCGAGTCCATTGCAGGTCTCGGTCGCGAACGGCGCCCCGTTCGGCGGGTCGGGCAGCACCGAGACATCGCAGCGGGTTTGCGTGGCGTCGGCCGGATCACAAGCCACCTTGCCCTGATCCAGACACACGCCGGGTGCCGCGTTGTTGCAGGCAGTGCCCAGCGCCAGGAAGGCTTCGTCCTTCTGGCCGTCACAGTTGCCGTCGATGCTGTCGCACTTCGACTCGGTGATCGACACCTTCCCAGCGGCAACCTCGACCCCAGCCGGGTACTGGCACACCCAGCCGCCCACGTTGCTATCGCAGACGAGCGGCACATTGTTGCAGAGCGAGTTGGCGCGCTGCTTACAGAAGCTATTCACGCCGGCAGCCGCGCCCGTGGCGGGCTTGGTGGCAGCAACCTCTGCTGCCTCGTCGACGAGGTTGTCGCAGTCGTCGTCCTTGCCATTGCAGGACTCGGCCCGAACGGGCCTGACCGGGCAGAGCTCACAGCCGGCGCTGCTTACGTCCAGCTCGCCGTAGTCCGTATCGCAGACGTCAATCCTGCAGGCTGAGGCTTCGCACTTGCCGAGAGCGTGCGGGAAGATATCGCAATCGTTGCCGCAGCCGTTGCAGTTCAGCGGATCACTGGTGAAGTCGAAGGCCTTATCATCACCGTCACCGTCGCAGTTGTTGTCGAGCCCATCGCAGATTTCGGCGGTCGCCGTGTCGCCCGGTACGCAGACCAAAATGCTGCCCACACACTGCGTGGTCCCGAACGAACACTCGCCCTCACAGCCAGCGGTCGGACAGAAGTCGGAGCAGAACTCGTCGCCGCCCGGGTTACCTTCGTTGATCTGGCCGTCGCAGTCCTGATCGACGTCGTCGCAGGCCTCGACTCCGCAGCCCACGTCGCCCGCGTTGCACTCCTGCTTGGCCGCGTTCTTCAGACGACAAGGGTACTCGCAACCGGTTGAATCGAGCCCGTCGGCGTTCCACCAGCCTTCCTCGCACACTGTCACCTTGCACGCCGAGGCCACGCAGTTCTCGCCAGCGTTGAGCAAATCGCAAGCGTTGCCACAAACGCCGCAGTTCTCAACGTCCGTGGTCAGGTCGAAGCCCTCGTCCTTTTCGCCGTCGCAGTCGTCGTCCTCGAGGTTGCAGACCTCGTCGGCGTCCGGATCGCCCTCACACAGCAGCTCGCAGCCGTCCTCGGGCTTGCCGTTCAGATCGTAGCGGTTCTCCAGGCAGGCTTCGATCTCGCACTTGCTGTCGACGCACTTGCCGTCGGCGCCCGTGAAGATGCAGCGAGTGCCGCACTCCCCGCAGTTATTCACGTCGCTGGTGAAATCGAGACCGTCGCAGGCGGTGCCCGCATCTTCCAATGCCGCGCTGCCGCCCCTGGCCTTGGTCCCGCCGTTGCCGGTGTCGTCGCCGCCCATGCCGAGTACGAACGAGCCACCCGTCCCGCCGTTCGCGCCCTGCGTGCCCCCCGTAGAAGCAGGGATTTGCGTGGTGCAGTCATCGAAACAGGCAGCTTCGGTCGCACAGCCCGACAGGCCTTGAGCCCCAAGCCCCAAGAGCACGAAGCTGGGCAGCCAAAGCCCGAGGCGGCCGGAAAGACGGCGCATCAGGCAACCCTCCTCTCGCTCGAACGGCGCCTTCTGGTGAGCGCGGCCCCGAGCGCCAGCATGGACAAGGCCAGCGCCGCGTGACCGCCAGGGGCGGACGTCGTTCGACAAGCGCAACCGCCGCCACCCGTGACCAACCCATAGACTCCATTGTCCTCCACGGGCGGCCGATTGCCGGTGGTGCTGGAGCCTCCGGAGTTTGCAGCCCCACCCGTGTCAGTGCCAGCGCCGGTCGCGCCCGTCGCGCCCGTGCCCGCGGTGGTGCCATCAGCGCCCGCGCCGTTCAAGTCGCCGCCGACGCTCGTGTCACCGCCGCCAGGCAAGCCGCTATCGCCGCCCGCGCCGGCGCCGCCCGCGCCCGTGGAATCCAGCGTGCACTTGCCGTCCTTGCAGGAAGCCCCGGGCGGACACTCCACGGCGTTGCACGTGACGGGCACGCAATACTTCTTGGTTTCGAAGGTGGAGCACTCGTAGCCGCTCGGGCAGGGGAATTCCCCGCCGTGGCAGGGCTCCACGCACACGCCCTGAACACAGGCGTTGGTGCCCGGGCAGGCCGCCAAGATGTCGCCGACACCGTCGCAGTCGTTGTCTTGGAGATCGCAGACCTCCTTCAACGGCTTCACGGCGCCCTTGCAGTCGATCGCGCCGTTGTTGCACCAGGTGGTGCCGGGCATGCACGGCGGTTGGTCGTTCGGCGCTACCAGCTCATCGCAGGCCTGGTTGAGCCGAGGATCATTGGCGTTGATGTCGTCGAGCTCGTCGATGCTCCCGTCGCAATCGTCGTCCTTGCCGTTGCAGACTTCCAGATCGGTCGCGCCCGCCTCGACGCAGACCGGCTTCTTCTCAATCGGGTCGCACGCGAGCACGCCGGGGCAGCCGCCGAGCGTCGTGCAGGCATCGCCCAGCGTCGCGATGTCGTCGACCGAGCCGTTGCAGTCGTTGTCCACGCCATCGCAGGCTTCTTCGCCCGGGACACCCGCGTTCACACAGCTCACCAGGTTGCCCGCACACGCGAACACGCCCTTGGCGCATTGGCCCACGCCGCAGCCAGCCGGCGGCAGCACCTTGGCATCGCAGCATTCCTCGCCGGTGATCTTGCCACCGCCGGCGTTCACGCCGTCGTCGATCAGATCGTTACAGTTGTTGTCCTTGCCGTCGCACACTTCCTGGGTTGGCACGATTTGCCCGGCGCACTGCCCGGCCTGCATGCCGTTGCCGTAGTCCGGGGGACCGGCCATGCCATTGACGGCTGCCGCCGTGCACTTCCAGGTGCCGGTACGGCAGAGGCCGAACATGAAGCTGTTCGGATCCGGATTGTGCGGATTGCCGGTGACCACGTAGCAGGACTGGCTCATGCCGTCGGTCCGGTTGTCGCAGTCGTTGTCGAGCCCGTCGCACACCTCGGTGAAGGGGCCCGACTCGCCCACGCAGTCCAGTACGCCCCCCGCCAGACAGACCGTGAGACCCGGACCGCACTCCCCAATGCTGCTGCCGCAGGGTTGATTGTCGTCGACCAAATCGGCGACCTCGTCGACCTCGGTGTCGCAGTCGTTGTCTTCGTTGTCGCAAACCTCTGGCTGGGGCACGCACGGATCGCAGTCGAGCGGATTCGGCACGGTGCTCTCATCGATGAGGCCATTGCAGTTGTCGTCCAGGCCGTTGCAAACCTCCATGCCGCTTGCGCCACCGGGCATGTCGATGTTGCAGAAGCTGCCGGTGCCGTCGGCCTTGCAAATGTAGTGGCCGGTTCCGCGGCACGCGCCGAGCTGGCCGTCGTCGCAGACGAGCCCGGGGCCCGTGGGCGGCTGGGTCTCAGGGAAATCCTCGTCGATCTGGCCGTCGCAGTCGTCGTCCAAGCCGTTGCACTTCTCGAACACAAAGCTACCGGAGATGATGGTGGCCAAGGCGTTGGCAAGCTCGGCCCGGCTGGTCACGAAGTAGGCGGCGTTGGTGCCGCCGGCAGCCGCAATCGCGTTGAGCTGCGCCGTTTCAGTCGGCAGGGTCGAGAAGCCAATCACGTACGTTTGCACCGAGATCTGCGTCGGGATGCCGCCGATCGTCTTGGGGATACCGGCAAACAGGGCCTGGGCCGCCGTGACGGGGTTGCCTTGGCAGCTTTCGGCGCCGTCCGTGAGCAAGATCACCGCGTATTTGCGGCAAGGCACGGCGTTGTCACAGGCAATCCGCGGCGTCAGGAAATCTTGGGTGGCTTGCAGCGAGCTGGCAAGCGGGGTCGGACCGGTGCCGCGGAGCTCGCAGTCGCCCCCCGTGCACTGCACGCTCGACTGAAAGTTGGTTTCCTTGTTGTCCAGCCAGCTCAGGTAGTTGCCGAGCGGCTGGGAGAAATCCACCAGGTACTGCGCGCCGCGCTCAGGCGGGCCGCAGCTGCCCGAGTAGTTGATGCAGTCGGCGGTCGGGGTCTGCCAGCCGATGTCGATATTGGTGTTCAGCGACTCGAGCGAATCTGCCGCCGACGCGCCGCTGTCGTACAGGTCGCTCGGTACGCACTCGCCGTCCGGGTAGTAGTAGGGGTACGGGGTCGAGGCGGTATTGTCGGTCGGGTTGTCGTAGCTGCAGCAGCTTTGTGCGCACTCGAACCAATTGGCCGTCTGGCAGCTCCGGTTCAGGCCCGAATCTTGATAGTAGCGAGCCAGCGCGTAGTCGCTCTCGGGGAACGCGGCCAGCACGTCCGACAGCGCGCCCTTGGCGTTGTACAGGCGCGTTTCCGTGCCAGCAATGCCAGGAAAATCCACAGACCCATCGCCGAAGCGCGGCTCGCCGTCGTTGTCGAGCAGCATGGATCCCGAGGTATCCACGACCAACGCGAAGCGCGGGCGCGTGTCGGTAACCGGGCCGTTGCAGCCCGCAACCGTGGAGCAGGTGTTCGGCGAGCCAGCGTTGCACGCAGCGATCGCCGGGCCACTCGGACAGGTGATGTTGCCCAGGTTGTCATCCGTCACGCCGTCGAAATCGTTGTCTTTGCCGTCGCAGATCTCGCCCAGGTAAGCCGCGTCGATCTGCAGCTCACCGGCGCCGGCGCCTGCCTCACCGGCGCAGATCGGGCAGATGCCGCCGTCGCCGCCGCGCACGTCGAAGATGGAGCGCGGATCGATATTGTTTACGCGCGACTGCACGTTCACGATGCCGCCGCCGCCGCCGCCCGCGCAATCGTCGCAGACGCCGCTGTTCTGGGTGCCGCGGCACTCTTCCTCGTTATCGCCAAAGTCGAGGTAGTCGCAGATCGGTTGGTTCTTTGGCACGCAGCGCTGGCCGACCGTGCCGCTGAAGTTCATGCAGTCGCAGCCTTGAGCCGCGCTGCACTCGCCCCCGTCCACGCAGTCGTTGTCGGCGCCGCAGGCCGGATAGTTGAGGGCGACGGGATCGTAGGCGGCGGGCACGCAGACCTCACCCAAGCCGCCGCCAAAGTCGCGCGCTGTGTAGCCCGCGTCACACTTCGCGATGGACCCCGGGGCAGTGCTGGGCGAGCGACGGGCCGGCGAACAGGATGCCGGATCGCAACGCGCGTAGGTGTTGCCTGAGGCGGGTTCCACGAGCTGGCGGCACAACTGCCCGCCCCCACACGAACCCTGTTGCGGATAGAGCATGCCCGTGTAGTCACAGCTCAAGGCCTTCGGCTGAGAATCGCCGCCGCGACCACCCCGCGCCGAGATGCGCGCGGTCTGAAATACGTTCACGGTATCGCCAATGATGAGCACGGTGCCGCCAGCACCCGCACCAGCGGAGTCGTTGCCCTGCGAGCAGCCGCGCGTGCCGTCCGAGGAGACCCGGCCGGAGATATTCACGACGCCCGTGCTGCCGGCATTGGCCGCGAAAAGCACGATACGGCCGCCGCCGTCGCCGGCCCTCAGGTCCGTGGCTCCGCGACCATCGCCATCATTGCAGCCCTTGTCGCCACCGGCAGCGCCGAACTCCGGATCCAAGACGTGGTGCCAATAGGATTGCCCCGCCACATCAGGCTGAGCGTCACCTTGGCCGCTCATGTTGGTTGAGCCGTAACAAGTTAGGCCTCCGGATTGCGTCGCTGTGTCCGGGCAGCTGATAACGCCCGCGCCATCAACGGCCTTAGTGCCGCAGTTCTCTTCCCATTCGTTGGGGAACGTACACGTCACGTCCACGTTCCCGCCACCCCCCGGAAAGATGAAGCAGTCCTTGGTGCCCTTGCCGCCCTTGCCGAAGTGCGCCCCGCCGCCGCCTGAGTCGTAGACCGCGCAACCGCCGCGACCGCCAGCGTTGGGGAAGGAGGCCGGACCAGGACCGTTGCTACAAAGATCTGCCTGGTAGCCCGTGCCCTTGGCCGTCACGCGAGAAGTGGCGTCGATAGTAATGAACGACGTGCTCTTAAGCACCAGGTTGCCGAGCGTGTCCTTGTTCAACACGTTGTTGTCGAACGGCGTGACCTCAATCACGGCGCCGTTCTGCAGCGTGATGCTGTCGAAGGTCTTGGTTCCACCGTAGCGACAGCCGCGGCCGCCGAGAATGACAACGCCACCGTCTGGACACGTATTGGTGGTCACGGCTCCGTTGACGACCAAGGCCGTGCCAGGTGCCGCCAGCGCGGTGCCGGAGCCCAATACGAACGCGAGCCCGGCAAGGCTCGGCACACCCAAGCGAACCAAAAGTGAAGTCATGGCGAACCTACGAGGATAGAGCTAACCCGCCGCGCCTGTCTATACAGAGCGGGCACGCGGGGCACGCGGGCACGGACGGCCGGGACCCGGCCCGGATTAACCGGCGCCCGCCAACATGCTAGCTTTCACGCCGCGTGAGCGACCTTGAAGTGCGACCTGGCTTGACGGTACCGAAGCGCGAGCTTTCGTGGGCGGCCGTGCGCGCGTCCGGGCCCGGCGGGCAAAATGTGAACAAAGTGTCGAGCAAGGTCGAGCTCAGCTTTGACTTCGAAGCCTCGACTGTCCTTACAGCTGCAGCGAAAACCCGGCTCCGGACGCTCGCCAAACACCGGCTCGACGCCGAAGGTCGCCTGGTCATGGTGAGCCAGCTCACGCGCAATCAGCCTCAAAACCTGGCGGATGCCCGCGAGCGGTTGGCCCAGCTCATCGCCGCGGCGCTGGTGGTGCCCAAGCGTCGACGCCCGACTCGGCCCTCCAAAGCCGCCAAGCGAGCTCGCGTGAGCGACAAGCGTGCCCAGGCCAAGAAGAAGCAGAATCGCGCGGCCGGGCGCTCCGATGATTAGCCGCGCTGCGCCCTGGTTTTCCCTGCTCGTCGGGCTCACGGGGCTCGGCGGTTGCAGCGCGCTCGAGACCTGTCCCGAGGCGCAGCCGGACAGGACCATCGAGGGCGGCTCGACCGATCTGGCGGCCCTCACCTACGTGTCGGCGGACTGGGACGGCCCCCTGAGCGAGTTCCCGGCCAAGACGCGGCTCACGTTCCTCCATGGCTTGAGCGTCGAGCCCGACGTGGTGCTGACCTGGGTGTCCTTCGCGGCGAACGGTACGGCGGGGGGCGACGTGACGGAGAACGCCGGCAACCAGGGTCGCATCGAGTGCGTCGACGCGCGCGTGATTCAGCTGCGCAACGACACGTGCGAAGAGGCGCTGTTCGTTCGCGTCGTCGCCAGCGCGAGAGGCACCGGCAGCACCGACGAAACCTGCGAGTAGCTCTAGCCGACGCGGCGGCTTCGGCTTCGAAGCCCGAGGGCGCCAGCGCCAAGCATCATCAACCAGGCGGCGCCGCCTGAGCCTCGCGTTCCCGGCACCGAGCAGCCGCAGCCCGCATCAGTAACGGGCGCGCCAGCAGCAGGCACCGGCGCTGAGCCCGAAGTCCCGGACCCACCAGAGCCCGCCAAGGGAGCCGCGCTGCCGCCGCTCGACACGCCGCCAGCCGCAGTACCACCGCTCGCAGCGCCACCGCTCGCCGCACCGCCCGCGCCCGCCGCACCGCCGGCGGCCGTCGCCTCGAACGTGACGGAGCTGCTTGTCGCCCACGCCTGCGTGGTGTCGGACGCCTGGGCCGTCACGGAATGCAACCCCAGCGGCGCCGCCAAATTGAACGTAAACGGCGCCGCGGCCGCGCTACCCAGCAGCGTGGTGCCCTC
>JANNWK010000459.1:0-13459 GCA_031408355.1 Myxococcales bacterium | reverse complement strand
GAGTGGCCCTCGCCGATCCGCCCCGCTTTGGGGTGCAAATGCCGCTGATCGAGCCCGGAAACGCCGGAAACAGCTACCTCTTGTACAAGCTGCTACGAGCGCCGCAGAACTTCGAAGCCTGCACACCCTTGCAGGAGCAGGCGCTCGAGCTCTGTGCCCAGCCGGCTGACCCCTGCGTCTCCGCCTACACGCGTCTGCCGCTCGTCGACGGTCAGTGCCTGCCTCCTTCCGAGGCGGAGAGCCAGCGACTGCGCGAGTGGTTCGTGCGCGGGGAGTCCATGCCGGCACCCGTGCCACTGGATGATCCGGGGCAGTTCGTTCTGGGCAGCGTGAGGCTTCAGGGCCTGCGAGCCCTGGCGTCGTTCATCAGCGCCGGAGCAGACTGCAGCCAGTAGTCAGCCGCCATCCAGGTTGACAGTCGTCCGCGTTGCGCGGATATTTGAGGCATGGGCGGGCCTAAGACGGTGGCAACTGAGGTGGCACTTCCGGGTGGAACCGTGCGGCTCCTGCGCGGACTCGGAGCGGGGGCCACCAGTTGGGTGCTGCTGGGTGAAAGAGAGGGCGGCAAGGTCGTGCTGAAGCTGGGTCGGGATAGGGGTCAACGTCTGCGGTTCGCCGACGAAGCCGAACGACTGTGTCTCGTCGACTCGCCCTGGGTGGCGCCGCTGCTGGAGGTGGCCGAGCTGCAGCAAGACCTAAAGCTCGAGGGCGAAACCATTGAGCGAGGCGCCCCCGTCTTGGTCTTCGCTTGGGAGGAGGGCGCGACGCTGTCGGTTACGGCGGCCGCTAGCCCCGACCACGCAAGACGCAGGCTCGCGCTGCTCGTGGCACGCGACATCGGGGCCGCGCTTTCGGATCTCCACGCCGTCGGGGCGGCCCACGGCGACGTCAAGCCCGACAACATTGTCATCGCCGAACCTGGCGGAGCACGGCTTATCGACTTTGGCCTCTCGGTTCAGGCTTCGGCCGAAACGGCAACGGGCGGAACGCGCCGCTACTTGGCGCCGGAGGTCTTCTCGGGTGAGGGGAGCGGTGACGCGCGCAGTCGCGACCTCTTCGCGCTCGGAGTCGTGCTCGCGGAGCTGCTCAACGCTGAGGTAGCGCTGGCCGGCGCGGACCCCGTCGCCGCAATTGCCCGCGCGCTTTTGGCTCGGGCCCCCGGCGCTCGTCCCTCGGCCGCTTGGGTTTCGAAGCGCGCCGCGCTCGTGCTTGCTGAGCCCCCACCCTCACCCGCGGACGATCGCGAGCGGGCGGTGCGACGCGCCTACCGATTCGCGCAGCGTCGTGAGTTGTTCGAGGCGGCTCGCGCCGCGCACGTTGAACTTCAGGTGGGCGATGTCGCCGCAGCCTGCCTCGAGCCCGCGCTGGCCTTACTGGGCAAGATCCGCGTCCTGCGCGGGCAACCCCAGACGGGTACGGCCGTGCTCCGCTGTCTGGACGCGCTCGGGCGCGCTCGGTTCCTCGTCTCCCTGGTCGGAGTCGCGGCCTCCGCCTGGCCCGCGCTCCCAGCGACGCCCGATGCTGAGCTCCTGCGCCTGGCGTTCGAAGCGGTCAGTCGAGGCAAGCCGCAGTCTCTGGGGTTCTTTGACTTCGAGGCGGGGCGGCGCGCGCAGACGCGGCCAGCCACGGTTGACCCATTGGCACTGGCGCTTTCGCTGCGCGATCCCGGGGCGGGTGAGCCTGCCGTCGACGCCGCCGAAGCCTGGGTGCGATCCGGCGACGCCCCGCCCAGCTTGCGGCTTGAGCTGACGCGGACGCTGCGCCTGCGCGGAGAGCTGGGGCGGGCAGCCGCGCTCCTGGAGTCGGAGACCTCGCCGGAAGCCCGGATGGAGCTGGCGGAGATATTGAGGCGCGCGGGCGACTTGCCAGGCGCGCTTTCAACGCTTGAGGGCATCCCAGCCGGGGCGTCGGCGGAGATCCGCTCGCGCGCAGCCGCGCTCCGAGGTCGCGCGGAGTTAGACGCGGGTCGTCTTGAAAGCCTGCCGCCGTGGCTTGAGGACCAGCTGGAGACTGCGCCCCTCTCGGAGTGCCTGGCCTTGCGTTCGCTCGGTCAGGGGCGTGTCACGGAGGCGCGTGGCCATGCGCTGCGCGCACGCCTGCTTTCCCAGAATGATGAGCAGCGCGCTCGCGCGGAGTCGCTCTTCGGGATGATCGCGCACGCCGCCGGCGAAGCGGAGCCGGCGCTCCTGGCCTTCCGCCTTTCCAGCGAGTTTGCGGCTCGGGCTGGCGCGATCGTCGAGGAGGCGACCTATGCGACCGGGGTCGCTGCAGCCGCCGTGAACCTCGGCGATCTGGGTCAGGCGCTCTCAGCCGCCCAGCGCGCGCTGCTACTGTTCGAACATCTCGGGCGAGCGGGGGACGCGGCGCGCGCAGTGCTGTCGATCGCCGCCGCCCACGCCGCCGCCGGCGCAGGGATAGAGGCCAGGGAGGCGGCGGAAGAGGCTATCTCGCGAGCCAAGTTGTCGGGCGACGCGCGCTGCCGAGCCTATGCGCACCTGGTGTTGTGCGACGTTGCGGAGCACAACAGTGAATCCATCGAACACGTTCGGCGCGCCAGCTCGCTGCTTGAGCTGACGCCGGATGACGAGCTGCGCTGCGGCTCGCGCCTGCTCCAGCACGGCGCCGATCGCGATCGGGACCCGAGCGAGAGCGCCGTAGAGTTGGTCAAGCTCGACGCGCTGGCTCGGCGCGCCGAAGCGGCGGTCGACGCGCGGCTCGAGTGGTGGAAAGCTCGAGCGAACGCCTTGTGCGAGTATGGCGGCAGCGAGCGCCCAGACGCCGTGTTGGCCGAACTGAAAGCGCTCTCACGTACCCTGAGTCCGGTAGGCCTGCGGGGCCCAGCCCTGTTTGCCGGTGCGCGGCTCTCGGCGCACGTGGGCGACGGCGCCGGCGCTAGGCACTTCACCGAGGCGGTGGCGGACGCCGCCCGCGAGCTGCTCAGGCGAGCGCCGGAGGAGCTGCGCGCAGCCGTGGCGGCCCTACCCTGGCTCAGCCGGGCGCACGCGGAACCTACCTCGAGCCCGGGCTTCTCTCCTGAGCAGTTGGCGGACGTGGAAGCCCTGGTGCGCGCCCTGGGTGAGCGCGAGCACCTGCGCCCGCTGCTCGACCAAGTGCTGGACGCGCTCATTCTTTGGACGGGAGTGGAGCGAGGGCTGCTTCTTTTGCGCGCGCCCAACGGTCGCCTCAAACCACGCGCCGCGCGCAACATCAGCAGACATGATCTGGCTGGCGCTCAGCTGGAACTCAGTACTTCATTGGCAGAGCGCGCTCTGCGCGAGGGCAGGCCGGTAGTAGCCGTGGACGCCGCGGGAGATCTGCCTGAGGTGCACGCTAGCGTGCACGCGCTCAAGCTGCGCAGCGTGCTTGCGGTGCCGCTCTTGGCGCGGGGGGAACCGCTCGGGGTCGTCTATCTGGATGATCGCGTGCGTCGCGGGGCGTTCGGGCCGCGCGAGCTCGGTTGGGTGCGGCTGGTCGCGACACTCGCGTCCTTAGCCATCGCCGACGCACGAGACCAGCTGCTGCTGCGGCGCGCTGCGCGACGGGCCGAGCGGGCCACGGCGCGGCTGGCCCAAGAGCTTTCGCGGCGCGAAGCAGAGCTGGATGTTGCTGAGCGCGAGCTTTCTAGAGTCCGCGACGCACGGGAGACGCGCTTTCCTTACGCGGGCATCATCGGTAGCAGCGAGGCCGTTCGAACGATGCTTCGCATCGTGGATCGTGTCACGGCTGCGGACGTGCCGGTGCTGCTGCTCGGCGAGTCTGGCAGCGGCAAGGAACTCGTAGCTCGCGCCATCCACGCCAACGGCGCTCGCGGCAAGGGCCCATTCGTGTCGGAGAATTGCGCGGCCATCCCAGAATCTCTGCTGGAATCCACACTGTTTGGTCACGTCCGTGGCGCCTTCACCGGCGCTCAGCGGTCACGCTCCGGGCTCTTCGAGGTGGCCGATCACGGCACGCTGTTCCTCGACGAGATCGGGGAGATGAGCCTGGGCATGCAGACAAAGCTGCTGCGCGCCCTGCAGAACGGCGAGGTGCGACCGGTTGGTTCTGAGAGCGTGCGCTTCGTGGACGTGCGCGTGATTGGCGCGACCCATCGTGATCTGACGGCGCTGGTAGCGGCGGGCCGGTTTCGAGAAGACCTGCTCTACCGCCTGAACGTGATAAGCGTGGAGGTGCCGCCGTTGCGGGAACGCTTCGGCGACATCGCCATCTTGGTGCACCACTTCTTGAAGGTGCACGCCAACGGGCGCAAGGTAGCGGTGGAGCGTTCTGCCCTCGAAGCGTTGTCGCTGTTCGCCTGGCCAGGCAACGTGAGGCAGCTCGAAAACGAGGTGCGCCGCGCGCTCGTCTTGGCCGACGACATCATTCGGCTCGAGCACCTCAGTCGAGAGGTGTCCGCGGCAACTCGTGGCCCTAGCAAGGTAGCTGAAGAGTTTGACTTGCGCGGCCGTGTGGACGCCCTAGAGGTCGACCTCATCCGGGCCGCGCTGCGCCGCACGGATGGCAATCAGTCGCGAGCCGCGGAGCTGCTTGGCCTGTCACGCTTCGGCCTGCAGAAGATGATCAAACGCCTAGAAATCCGCCAAGAACGGGGAGACGCCTAGGCTTGGGCAAGTTGCTGGGAAGCGCTCTCTTCACTTTACCCCGCGAGCGGAACGAGCTACCCAGCAGTCCGATGTCAGAGCGGCTTCGCCCGATCCTCAAGTGGGCCGGCGGAAAGCGTAGCTTGGTGCCCCGGATCCTGGCGGAACTGCCGGACGAGATCGACACCTACTACGAGCCGTTTGTCGGCGGGGCTGCCGTCTTCTTCGCGCTGGCGGAGGCCAAGCGGTTTCGCCGAGCCGTCATTGCCGACAAGAATCCGCACCTGATCGAGCTGTATCAAGTCGTCCGGGACGATCTCGATGCGCTGCTGCTGGTGCTCGAGAAGAGGCAGCACCAGACGACTGAGGCGGACTACTATCGGATCCGCGCGCAGCACAAATTGAAGCGCCCGGTGGAGCGAGCCGCGCGCCTTATCTATCTGAATAGGACCGGCTACAACGGCCTGTATCGCGTGAATGCCAGCGGCGGGTTCAACGTGCCACATGGTCGCTACAAGCGGCCGAAGATTTACGACCCTGCGCGCCTGCGAGCCGCGGCGGAGGCCCTGCAGGGTGTGGTGATCGAGGAGGCGGACTTCGAGCGTGCCTGCAAGCGAGCGAAGCCTGGCGACGCGGTGTACCTGGATCCGCCCTACTTGCCGGTGTCCAAGACCTCGAGCTTCTCGGCCTACCACGCGGAAGCTTTTGGCCTTCCGGAGCATGCACGGTTGGCTAAGGTCTTTGCCAAGTTGGCGGCCAAGGGCGTGTCTGCCGTGTTGTCGAACTCCGACACGCCAGGGTCGCGGGCACTTTATGGGGATTTTAGGCCTGCCAGCGTGGCCATGCGTCGCTCGATCAATTCCGTGGCCACGGGCCGCGGTGTGGTCAGCGAACTGCTCGTCGTCGCGCGCTAGTGGCGCTATTCGGCGGCCGCGGGTTTGGCCGCCAGACGGGTCTTCTGTTGCTTGAGCAGATCGAAGGCTGCGACCCGATAGGCCTCGGCGAAGGTGGGGAAGTTGAAGACGGTGTCGATGAAGGTCTCGAAGTTGAGGCTTCCGACGATGGCCATTTGCCCGATGTGGACGAGCTCCGTGGCGCTTTCCCCGGCCGCGTGGGCGCCTAGCAGGACCCCGCTCTCCGGGTGGGCCACCAACTTGAGAACCCCGTTCTCCGCAGCCGAAATTTGGCCGCGCGCTACCTCCGCGAATTGCGCCCGCCCTACGAGCGCGCCTCCGAACTTCGCCGTCGCCTGCTCCTCGGTCATGCCGACGCTCCCGAGCTCAGGGATGGTGTAGATACCGATCGGTGCCAATTCGCCCTGAGTGCCGAGCTCGATGCCGAAGGCGTGGCAGACCGCCCGCCGACCCTGCTCCATCGAGGTCGAAGCCAACGCTGGTGGCCCGATGACGTCGCCGGCCGCGTAGATGTGGGGCGCGGCGGTGCGCAAATGCTTGTCGACCTCGATCAGGCCACGTGCGCTTACCTTGACGCCGGCCGCCGTAAGCCCGAGGCCCGCCACCGGAGCCACTCGCCCTAGCGCGCAGAAGAGCTTCTCGCTCTTCAGGACTTCTCCGCTCGTGAGCCGCGTTTCAACGTTCGCCACCCCATCGAATGCTACCGAGTCGAGGCTGCGGTTGCCTAGGAAGACTCCGCCGGCTTGCTCAAGCTCTCGCGTGAAGTGCCCCACGAGCTCTGCGTCCATGAAACCGAGGGGGCGTTCGCCCTTGTCGACGATCGTCACTTTTACGCCGAGCGCCGCGAAAATGGACGCGTACTCGCAGGCAATGACGCCGGAGCCGAGCACCACCAGGGACTCCGGCAGGTACGAGAGCGAGAGCAGCGAGTCGCTGTCTAGGATGTGCTCGTGGTCGACGGGCACGTTGTCGGGCGTGCGCGGTGACGAACCGGCCGCGATCACGAAGTAACGCGAACTTACTTCGTGCTTGCGACCGTCGAGCAGGGTCACCTCGATGGCTTCTGGTGAGACAAAGCGAGCCACACCCTGCTCTAGCTCGATGCCGTTGCGCGCAAGTTGCGCTTGCATGTAGCGCTCGTGAGCTGTGATGACCTCGTCCTTGCGAGCCATCAAGCTACTCACCTGCAAGTGAGCCGGCATTTCGACGTCCATGACTTGCGCCGTCAAGCGTCGGAACTTCGTCAGTGAAAGCGCGGTTTCGCGCAGCGTCTTGCTCGGGATGGTGCCGTAGCGCACGCATGCCCCGCCGGCGCTCTTGGAGCGCTCCACGAGCAGCACGCGGGCGCCGGTTTTGGCGGCTTGTACCGCGGCCTTTTGACCAGCGGGCCCGCCTCCGATCACGATCAGGTCGTAGTCGCTCACGATAGCGCTCCCGCGGCCTGACGAATCGCGTCGGCCTTCGCTAGGACCTTGTCGAGTGTTTCCGGGTAGAGTTCAAGCGGCGCCAAGGCCGGGTGCTGTTTCAGCTCAGCCTCCGGCATGCGCTCCGGTTCGAAGGTGAAGCGCGACAGCTCGTCGGCGAGCGCGGTGATGCGCACGCTGTTCGCATGCGCCTCCGGCGGCACGAGGTCATGGTGGTGCCGTATCGACATTTGAACCGGCTCGGGTAGCTTCCATGCTTCTGCCAGCGTCGCCCCGACCTCGCAGTGTAGTTCGCCCGCGGCGGCCACGACGGCTTCGGTAGACACCGTCAGCTTCTGCTCCGCCAGGATGCTGACCAGCGCCTGCAGCAGCAGCGGTCGGCCAACGTCGTGCAGCAGGCCGCACATGAAGGCGTCCTCGACATTGCGCCGCGTGGCCCGCGCGACTTCCTGAGCGAACATCGCGGCGCCCACTGAGTGTTGGAATAGGCCAGCGACCTGGCGCTCGAACCCTTTCAGCTTGAAGACCCCGACTCGGAAGGCGATGGCCAGCGAGATTTCACGGATCTTCTGTATGCCCAATCGAGCGACTGCTTGCTGCAGCGAGACGATTTGTGTTCGGCCGCTGTAGATGGGCGATGCCACCACCCGCAGCACGTGGACCGCGAGGGCCTGATCGCGTCGCAGGATCTCGGCTATCACCCGGGCGTCGGCGTTCTCCTCGGCCGCGACCTTGGTCACCTCCATCGCCACGCCCGGCAAGAGCGGCAGCTCCACGCTCCCTCGAGCTATCCGGGACTTGAGCTCGTCGAGCACCGCCGTGGGGACGGTGGGGGTTTCCATCGTGCGAGCCGCTTCTGCCATGGGGTGGGCCTCGGGGGCGAAGGTGCGCCAACCGCGCACCTGCCGTCCATGCAACGGCCGGTAGTGGCTCGAGTTGAGACCCCGTCGTTGGGCGGGCGGCGAATTGTCTCAGGTCCGCCGGCTGGAAGCGTCAGTTCGCGCCGGGATCGTTGGGCTCGGCGCTCTCGCAGGTGCTCGAGATGCCGCCATGCTCGCAGCTGTCGTCGTACCAGGCGCCGCCGGTCAGCAGGACCAGGCAGTCCTCGTCCATGCTGTCGTTGGGCTGGGCGGCGAGCCAGGCCGTGAAAGTGCCGGGCGGCGTGGCCGTGCCGTTCGCCCTGCCTTGCCAAAACTGGCTGCCGTCGAGCCAGCGCCAGACGCCTTCCTTCGCCAAATCATTGCCGCCTGTCCAGGTGCTCGTGGCGAGTCGCGTACGGACGAACTCGTTCTCCTCGGCCGAGTTGACGGCGACCAAGCTCATGCCGAAGCCCGCGCATTGGCTGGCCGCTGCGCTGGCGTCGTTGGCCACACCGCAGAAGTAGTAGACCTGCCTGCCGCGCGCTGCGCCCACACATCCCTCCGGGCAGGTGCCCTTCGGATCCACGAGGTCGTCGCAGTTATTGTCCAGACCGTCGCATACCTCTTGCCGAACGGCGCACCCGCCACCGCCAACGCCGCCGGCGCCGCCGCCACCACCCATGCCAGCGCTGGAGCCGCCCGCGCCACCGCCGCCGCCTGTGCCCGCGGAGCCGCCCAAGCCAGCGCTGGAGCCGCCCGTGCCGCCGCTCGCTGTGCCGCCCGCGTCCGTGCCGCCGCTTGCTGTGCCGCCTGCGTCCGTGCCGCCGCTCGCTGTGCCGCCTGCGTCCGTGCCTGCTTGTCCGCCGGGGCCCGAGCCGCCTGAGGTCGAGCCGGACTGGTTGCCGCTGCCCGCGCTCGACCCGGCGCTCGCTTGGCCGCCGCCTGGCGAATCTAGGCCGCCTGCTCCCTGCGTGCCTGCCGCGCTACTGCCACCGCGGCCATTCGCAGAAGGGACATCGCTAAACTGAACGTCGCCGGAGTCGCTGTTGCAGCCGCTTTGCAAGCTGGACAGCACGGACGCTGCCAGAAGGGACCCCAACACACGCCGCCCAACGCCTACTGCACGCCAAGTCATCCACCCCAAGTTTGCATGTCTTCCGCGGCTCCGCAACGTCGCGGCTTCGTCTAGGTAAGTCGACCAAACGGCTGGATGTACGACATTGTCGGCGAAGGGTGAGGGCGGGGGGCTTGGCGGTCCGGCCCGCACTAGGCGGCATCCGCCTCCAGTTCGTGGAACAGATCCGAGAGTTCCGGCCGCGAGCGCAGCGGGGCACAAAAGCGGCTCGCGATCTCAAGGAGCGCATGCTCAAGCTCGTCGGCGCGCCTGCCCATCTCGGTGACGGCCTGTTGGAAGTTCTCTTCCTCGTGCTCCTGACCCTCGCTCTGTGCGGCGAGCGCAGCGCGCAGCTCCTTGATCTGAAACTCCAGGTCCTCCACCTCGGTCTTGCGTTGCTGCGCCTCGCGCTCGCACGCCTTTAGCTGCCCTTTGGCGGCGAGCCAGGCATCGCTCAGGTCTGCCGCGGAGCGGTAGGCGTTTGACAGTTCTCGGTAGGGCTCAAGCAGTGCAGAGCGCCCTTCCCAGCGCAGGATCTCGGTCATCGCCGCCTGCAGGCCCTGGCGCGGGAGCTGCATTTCCGCCTCGGCGGCGAGCGCTTTGGCCAAACTCGCTTTCAGCTCATCGCGGGCCCTGCTGGCGTCGATACCCAGCGCGTCCACGGCGTGGCCGAAGCGCTGGCGTGTCTCGCGTCCGCGCCCCTCGATGGCCTCAAGCGTGCGCTGGTCGGCGACGGCCTTAGCCCGTAGATCCGTGATCTCGCGGACCAGACGCTTCACTTCGGCGAACAGATGCTCCGCGTCAGCGGGCCTGGCGCCAAGGTAGGCCTTCGCCAGCATGCGCTCGAAGACAGCCGTGCGCTTGACCCACTGATCGATCGCTACCGGCGGCAGCGTCTTGGCTGGTCCACGCGATGCGGCGTCGTCGCCGAAGGCTTCCCCGGGGACTCTGATGCCAATGGCGCCGGCAATGGCGAGGAGGTCAGAGTGCACGCGGTGGGCATCGACCGGCCGATCCTTGGCGTCTTTGGCCAGCATCTCCATGATGAGCTGGTCGACCCGCTCGGGGATCGAGGCGTCGCGCGAGCGCGGGTTGGGCGGCATCTCCTTCAGGTGCTTGATGAAGTAGGTCGTCACGTCGACCGCCTCGAAGGGCAACGTGCCACACAACATTTCGTAGAGAATTACCCCAAGCGCGTAGAGATCGGCGGCGGGACCCGCGTCGATGCTGGTGATGCGCTCCGGCGCCATGTACTGCGGCGTCCCGAAGACCTCGCCGACGCCGGTAAGTCGCGAATCTTGCATCGAGCGCGCGATGCCAAAGTCGAGCAGCTTGACCCGATCGAACTCGCCGTCGCCCTCGGCCAAGAAGATGTTTTCAGGCTTCAAGTCGCGGTGGATCACCTCTAGATCGTGGGCGCGCGCCAGGGCCCGTGCGATTTGGATGGCGATAGGCAATGCGCGCTCCAGTGGCGTGGCGCCTTGCTTCTCAAGCAGGTCCGCCAGCGTCTGCCCTTCCAAGATCTCCATGACCAGGTAGAGGCTGCCTTCTGGCGTCTCGCCTTGGTCGAAGATCTCAATGATGTTCGGGTGAGCGAGTTTTTGTGCGGCCTTGGCCTCCCGCCGGAATCGCTCGCGGATCACCTCGTTCTTCGCTAGCGAAGCGTTCATCACCTTGACGGCGCACGGGCGGTCGACGAGGCGGTGGCGGGCGGCGTACACGGTCGCCATCCCCCCTTCGCCGATCTGCTCCTCAATCAGGTAGCGTCCAGCAATGGTCGTGCCGATGAGCGGGTCCTTAAGCGCTGAGAGCAACCCGCCGCACAGAAAGCAGGCGTTGCTGTCGTTGGGATACTTCAGCTTGCACGCTTGGCAGACTTTCATGACCGGTGGCCCCGCATCTGAGCGGTATCCTGCTCAAGTCTGGGCAGGGATTCCAGAGTCAGCGTGAAGCCTGCCAAAATCCCGGCGGTTCTTGATCCGGCCGCGATGTGCTACGAGTCCTTCGAGGCGTTTCCCGGCTTTGGCGACCGACAAACGACAGGCCGTAAAGGTCCAAGTACCCGGCTCCGGTGACGACGG
Organism: Myxococcales bacterium; assembly: GCA_031408355.1. Classification (GTDB taxonomy): domain Bacteria; phylum Myxococcota_A; class Polyangia; order Polyangiales; family Polyangiaceae; genus PMG-095. The sequence continues at coordinate 2,486 of JANNWK010000459.1, read as the reverse complement.
CGTGAAGTTTGCGCGCGTTGGCATCATCGCGCTCGTGGGCTTTGCCATCGGCATCGCCTGGCCGCGCCTGGCTGGCGTCAAGCTGGTGCCGAGCGTGCCGGTCCCGGCGGCCGCGGAAGCTTCTGCTCGCGAGCTGACTGGCGCTCCGGCCGAGCCGAAGCTGGCAGTCGCGGATCCCGCGCCGGGGCCTTCGGCGGCGGAGCCGGAGAAGCCTGCCGCCGAGCGTATTCTGGTCAGTGAGCTGCAGGTGGCCAGCTGTCGCAGCAAGCACGGCAAGCGCGTTGAGGCCTGCGACCGCATCGACTTCGATCGCGTTGCGCGTGAACCGCTACGCGAGCTCTCGAACTGTTCGAACACGGAGAGCGCGGCCGGCATCCTCTCGCTCGGGTTCGAGCTGGATTTTGTCAGCGACAAGATCAAGAGCATCCAGAGTGGCAAGAGCACGTCGCTCCCCCAGGGCGATCTGGATCGTCTGCTGGCTTGCGCACGCTCGCAGTTCTCCAACATTTCGCTCGTGGGCATCCCGCATGAGCAAGGGACCTACACGGTCTTCTATCGACTCGAGCTGCTCAGGGACGCGGCGGTGGACCAGCGCGATGCCGCGCCAGCCGGCTCGGCCAACGTTGAGGCCGGGGTCACGGCTGCAAGCGGCCGCGCGACGGTGAGCTGGGATGTCGCGCTAGTTCGCGCTTCTCCGGCGCGCGACGGTGAGGTGCGGGCCCGCGTGCTTTCCGGCACGCGCGTGGCCGTTACGGGCAAGAGTGGCGACTGGTTTCGGGTCAAGTACGACGCCAAAGGCAGCCAGGGTTGGGTGTACCGCACGGCGATCGGCATGTGAGGGATCCGAGATCGACGGGCGGGGATTGCCCTCCCATGTTAGGCTCGACATGGTCTCGTCCCATGAAACGCCTGAAGCCGAAGCCCCGGCCGGAAGTGTCGCCGCCAAGCGTGGAGCGTGCGGAGGCCAGCTCGGGCTCGACAGCGCCGCTCGACGTCGCGTTGGTTCATGGGGTCACTGAAGACGGTGGGCTTCGGATCATTCGTCGCCGAGGTGACGTGATCGAGGCCGGTGCTCTTCACCCCATTCGGCAGGGTGCTCCCATTCACGGCGAGGTACTCGCGCTGAAACCCCGCGCAGATTTTCCGATGTTGTGCGATGTTGAAGTGCAATACGCACCGCCGCGAGTTGCCGCGGCTGGCCCGCCCCCGCGCGAGCCGCCTCCGCGCCGGAAGGGTCCAGCGCAGGTTGCGACCGATACCTACCGCGACAATTGGGACTCCATTTGGAGCGCCCCCAAAAAGCGCAGCGAAGCCCTCAACTAGTCGAATCGTCGCCAGCGCCTGCGGAGCCTGAGGAGCCACAGCACGCCTGACAATCCCAACAGGCCGAACGCGCCGAGCGTGCTCTGCGCCGGCGGCCGGATCGCGCAGCTTGAATCCGAGCCTGCTTTCGCGCGGTTCGGCGTCGGGGGCTTGCCCGCCGTGCTTGACCCTTCGCTCGGCCCTGGGCCCGGCGACGTCCCTCCGGCGCCTGGGAGTTCGCTGTCCGCCAAGACCACGCTGCCGGAGTCGACGCAGCTGCCGGCGGCGCAGCTCTGACCTTGCGGGCACAGGTCCAGATCCTCGTCGGTGAGGCCGTCGCAGTCATCGTCGAGGAAGTTGCACTTCTCCTTAGCCGGAGCGCCAGGCGTGCAGTACTGGAGGTCGCAGCCGGGCGCTTCTCGGCGGCACCAGCCCTCGCCGCAGGCGGGGCGTACGCGCTCGTCGAAGTCGCCGTCGCAGTCGTCGTCGATGTTGTTGCAGACTTCCTTGGCGCCGGAGTGGATGGTCGGGTCCTCGGGTCTGCAGTCGCCGGCTTCGGCCGCCCAACCCTTCAGGCCGACGCAGCCGATCTCGGGTTCCCCGACCTTCTCGGTACGAGCGTCGTAGTAGCCATCGCCGTCAGCGTCGGGCCAGAGCTCGACCGGGATGGCCTGCTCATCGATGAGCTCGTCGCAATCGTCGTCTCGCTGGTTGCACAGCTCGGGCGCGCCGGGAAAGGTGGTGCCGCGGTAGTCGTCGCAGTCTCCGGTCGAATCGGCGTAGTTGGCCGGCGGGACGTTTTCGCAACCGAGGAGTTCGACGTCGTTCCGGCCGACGCCGTCGCCGTCGCCATCGAGATAGAACGTCTTCCCGCTACAGCCGTAGACCCAGTCGAACGTGTCGTCTACAGAGCGGTCCCCCGAGCTTCGCCCATTTCCGTCGCCGCCCAAGGCGTAGACAGAGAAGCGTACCGCGCCCGGCGTGTTCGGGGCGACCCAGCCGAAGCGGAACTGCACGGTGCCGCCGCTACCGGGCTTAGGCTGGTTGTGCACGAGTCCGCTAGTTAGTTGCGTGAGCCCCTGATTGTTTAGGGCTTGCAACTCCCCGATGTCGGCGGAGCTGATGAACACGCCGCCGTTGGCGAATCCGCCGCTGAGGCTAAGCGTCATCTCTACCGTGGCGCC
>JANNWK010000458.1:0-2855 GCA_031408355.1 Myxococcales bacterium | reverse complement strand
AGACAAGCTCTTCACTCGAACCCGCAAAGCGTTCCTGCAAAAGCCGGTAAAGCCGCAGCGCTTCCTGCGTCTTGCCTTCTCGACGGGCCTGGTTGGCGCGGCTGAAGAGTTCCTGCGCGCTGGTAGGCTCAAGCGCCGCTGCCTGGGGCGCAGGCTCCGTGCTCGGCAGCAGAGCCTCGGTCGCCGCGGGCGAGCTCGGCGCTTCCGCTACAGGCTCAGGGATTGTCACGTGAAGCTTCGGGTGGGCCTGGTCCGCTCGCGTCGCCACGGGCGGCGGCGCACTGAGCACGAGCTGCTGCGGCGCCGGCGCGCGGCGGACTATGACCAGCGTGACGGCTGCGGCCACACCGGCCAGGCTGGCGGCGGCGAACGCGACGACCAGCACGCGGCCGCGGCGACGCCCGGCCCGCGCGGGCGGAGAGTTCAGCCGCTCCGCGACGTCGCGCTTCAAACGCGCCACGAGTAGCTGTTCATCGCGGAGCGGAGCGGCGTCGCTTCTGGCCTGCGCGCTCAAGGCGCGCTCAACGCGGCACACCGTGCACTCGGCCAAGTGCCGAGTCAGTCGCTGCTGCTCAGCCGGACCAAGGACGCCGCGCTCCGCGCGTTCGAGCAAATCTTCAGGGTGGAGATCGAAGGTTGTCATGGCTTATTCCTGGCCCAGCTCGGCCCATTCTGGCTCGGCCGCGATGCGCTCGCGCAGCGCTTCCTTGGCGAGCCGGAGCCGACTACGGACGGTATTGAACGGCGTCTGGGTGAGCGTCGAAATCTCCTCGATGGAGTGTCCGCACACGACCCGAAGCAGCAGTACCTCGGCTTGCACCTCTGGTAGCTTCGAGAGCAATAAACGGAGCAATGCCCGCTGGCGTTCGCCGTGCAAATGTTCATGCGGAAGCGTGGGACCTTGTCGCACAGGGTGCTCGCCCTGCCAGAAGCTCTCGAGCCAGCCCAGCACCGTGCGGGTACGTCGCCTTACCGTCACCGATTTGCGGGCGGCAATCCGCACGGCAAAGTGAAGCAGCGTGGATTCGCCTCGAAATTCCGGCAACGCCGCGACCACCGCGAGCAGCACCTCTTGCGCTAAGTCTTCGAGCTCCGGGTGCTGGCGACCCAGCAACACCGCCACGGCGCGCAGCACGCCGGGCGCAAGCTCGGAGACGACCTGACCTGTCGCCTCCGCGTCGCCCTGTTGCGCTCGCAGCACGAGAGGCGAGAGCCGCTCGTGACCGGCCCCACCCCGGACGAGCGGACGCGGCCCCCCAACCGGCAGAGCCTGCCGTTCGAGGTCGTTCTCTGGCTCAAGACCCATGCTGCCCTCTAGTGGCAACGTACGCCCAAACGAGACCACACCAGCGCTTCGAAGTTACCGATTCTCCACTATTTGCGTGAGCCTGGATTCTTTGCCTCCGCGCCCGGAGCGCAGAACCAGCCCAGTTGGCGCCTGTACGGTGGGCGATAGGCCGGGCCTGGCTGCCCAGCTGGGCAGCGACAACTAGCGACAACTGGGCCTACCCGCCCGCCGCTGTTCGAACCGTAGCGCTCGCGAGCGGCGCGGGCGCAGAGACCATATGATTGGCGTCGCGCCGGGCTACTTGCCCAGCTTGCTCTGGATCAAGCAGCCCCAGGCGTCGCCCATCGAGCAGGCGCGTTGTAGGTTTGGCTTCGCTGCGGGTAGGTTGCCAGAGGCGGCGTCGAGCAGGGCCATGTCGGCGCAGGCGCGACTGCTGCCGGTGGTGCACAGGGAGCCGAGCGACATGCGCTGCTTTACGTCGAGCATAGCGGGGCGAGCGTCTCCGAACAGCACTTTCAGGGCCGCGCAGGCGAGCGCGTCACGCCCCATGCAGCCGCGCTCGAGGTGGCGCTTGGCTTCGCCAGTGTTGTCGCCGCCCGGCTTGCTGAGCAGCGTCTTGCCGAGGCCCGTGCACGCTTCGGTGGAGCCGCGTACGCAGCCCCGGCGATAGCTGATTTCGGCCAGAATGGGCTGGCGCGGCAGTTGGGGATCCCCGAGGTCGTACAAGGCGCCGAGCGAGCCGCAGCTCGTGGCGTCGCCACCGTCGCAGGCCTTGGTGAGGAGTTCGCGCGCCTTTTGGACTTGGCGCTTGGTGGAAGCGGACGCGCCCAAGTAGGCAGCTCCCGCTGCGGCGCAACCGGCGACGTGCGCTGCCTTGCAGCCTCTTTCAAAAAGTCCGAGCGCGCGCTGTGCCTCGGCCGCCGGCAACGCCTTGCCGAGCGCCGTGCACCCGTCGCCGTCGCCGCCGCTGCAGGCTTGTTCGAAGGCCTTACTGGCTGCGGCTTCGTCTTTGGGGACACCGCTACCCAAGCGCAGCAGCTCGCCGAGCAAGCTACAACCGCGGGGTTCACCCGCGTCACACGCCTTTTTCGCCGCAGGAGCCGCGCTTGCACCATCGCGAAACGAAATTTCGGCGAGCACGCGACAGCTGCCGGGGTGTCCCTTGTCGCATTGCTGCTTGCAGACCGCGGCGTCGCCCGGCAAGCATTGGAAGGCCGTGGCGCTCTCCGGTTTGGTGCACTTGCCGCCGCTTTCCACGAGGCCGGCGGGGCACGCGCTCGCTGGCGGCTCCACCGGACCCGCCGCCGCCTCGGATACCGGCGGCTCACCGTTCGCCGACGGCAGCGGCTTCTTCGCGATGGGTGCCAACACCAAACGCAGCGGGGCGCCACACTGCGCGGGCGGAGATTCCGCGCCCGGAGTGGCCTTCGCGCATTCTGCCGGATCGCCGTCGCGGTTCTTCAACTCCTTGCCCGAGTGCGAGGCGCCTTCCGTACCGGCCGCGAAGATCTGCGCGCTGGCACGCACATTGGCACGCGTGCCGGTGGCGAGCGCAAAAGCCCCCACC
>JANNWK010000457.1:0-6099 GCA_031408355.1 Myxococcales bacterium | reverse complement strand
CGCTACGCGGCCGAGCTTGAGGCCGTAAACAGGCAGGTTGGCCGCCGATCGGTCGAACTGCTCAGCTCTTCGTTCGACCCCTACCGGGCACCGAACGAGCTTTTGCACAAGCAGCTCCTGCAGCGCTCGGTACCGGCCAGGCTGCGTGTGTCGCCCGGTCCGCACGACCAGCGTTGGTTGCGTGAGTCGGGCGTGATCGAAATGTTGGTCGGTGCGCGTCACATCCTTGACCGTTCAGCAGCAGAGGCGAGCCCTTGATTCGCTCGCTGACCCGCAAGCTGCTCGGCTCGGCGGCGGCGGCGGTCGATCGCGCGGCGACCGCTGCTGTTTCTGCCCAGGCTGCGCGTCAGCGGCGGACGAGCCAACGACCCCATTCGGACCGGGTGCGAGCCCTCGAGCGTCTAGCCGAGCGCTTCCGTGACGTTCCCTTGGACTCGTTCTTTGCCGAACCCGTGCTCATCGATCCAGAGTTTCGTGAACTTCACGCGCCCGGAGCTGCGCGGCGCGTGTACGACTTGGCGTGGCCGAGCGGGTACATCCCGGCAGAGTCGGAGGTTTCGGCGCGCTACGCTTCGGCGCTCGAGAACCGAACGGCCGTAGCGCGCTGCTTTAGCAGTGCCGAAGGGCGTCCCGTCGCGATCTTGATCCACGGCTACATGGCGGGGTCTTTCGCCTTCGAGCAGCGCGTTTGGCCGCTCGCGCTGTTCGAGAGCCTGGGCTTCGATGTCGTACTGTACACGCTCCCGTTCCACGGGCTGCGGGCGCGCCGCGGGAGCGGCAGCGTGCCCGAGTTTCCGGGTGAGGACCCACGCGTCAACATCGAGGGGTTTCGCCAGGCAACGTTCGAGTTGCGCTGCCTGATTGGCTGGCTTCGCCAGCGCGGACACAGAAGCGTTGGCGCTATTGGCATGAGCCTGGGCGGGTACACGGCGGCGCTGCTTGCAACGGTTGAACCAGGCCTCGGCTTCGTCGTACCGATCATCCCGCTTTCCTCGCTCGCGGACTTTGCAAGCGAGCAAGGCTCACTTGGTCCGCTGCCGGAAGAGGCCGCACAGCAACACGCTCTTTTGCAAAGCATCTATCGGTGCGTGAGCCCAACCGCCCGACCCTCGTTGCTGGATCCCAAGCGCGCTCTGGTGATCGCCGCCAAGGCGGACCGGATCACGCCGGCCGTCCACGCGCGTCGCCTCGCCGTGCACCTGCGCGCGCCGCTGCACTCATTCTATGGTGGGCACCTGCTCCAGCTGGGCCGCGGCGCAGCCTTCGAGCGTGTGGCGGAGTTGCTCCGCGACCTGCATCCAGCAACGTAGCAGTAGGTTCAGGGCACCGCTACGACTCGGTTCAGCGCGTGCAGCGCGGGCTCTCGAGCACGACGGTGACGCCCTTGCCCGTGGGCACCAGGCGGTTCCATAGCTGCGTTGTGCTGCGGTGTCCGGTGAAGACATCGACATGTTCGCCCTTGACGGACATGCCCCGATCCTCCGCGATGAAGCAGCCATCGTGCACGGAGCGGCCCGCCGGATCGCGTGGGATGCCATCGTAGTCCGGAATGTAGAGCGGCGTTCCGAGCGGGATCACCTGCGAGTCCACAGCGACGGTAACGAGCGGCGTGATGGGCTTGCCGGTTGCGCCGCGTCCCCAGGGAAACTTGTTAGCGTCCAGCAAGTCGAAGCAAATGTGCTGGGCCGTGCGCGGGCACTCTGCCGCGCAGGCGCAATCTCGCTTGGCGAAGCTGACGGTACCTCCACTCTTCAGGGTACCGCTGCCTTGCACGCAAACACTCTCGTAGAAGGCGCGCGGCACGCTAGCGATGGGCCTACAGTCCATGCCCATCAGGCCCACCGGTGCGCCGTCGAAATCCGCCTCGCTCGGGAAGTCGTAGTAGGTGTTGCGGAACGTGCCAAGCACCTTGCCGGTCAGCGACTTCCTCGGGTGCTTCTCGACGGGCGACGCCAGGTCAGGGCTTTCGCCGACCTGCGGCGAGCCAATCACGCGGGTTCTCGAGTCGCGGGTCGCCCGCCGATCGGACCGCGTCGGCTCGGCTCGTTCCGGGGGGGGCGGCGTGAAGTCGCCCTCCAAGGGCTCGGCCATCCAGTCCGAACCTGCTGTGCCGCAGGCTAGCGGCAACGCCAACGGAGCGAGCCAGCCGAATCTCACCAGGTGATGCGAACTCACTCTTTCGGCTTTCGGTCAAGCGCGCCCGCGCCCGCTGCGGAATCGACGCGGCTTCGCGCCAGGGTTTCATCGCAGGCGGCGCCGACATCGGCCGTAACCAGCGGGCGCAGCGACTCCGTGTGCGCGAGCCAATGCTGTTTGACGCGCTCGGGCACGCCTGCCTCCTCCAATGTGCGCCGCAAGATCATGAGTCGCCTCAGGAACTGCCCGCCCATGATCGGGTGGGCCCGGTGGGCTTCGTCGATGCTGCGCCCGGTGTACTCGATGGGCGCGCCCAAGTGCTGTGCTGCAAACTCGTACTCCTTCTGCTTGATGCGCTCCCGGCGGGCGTCGCGAAAGAAGAAGCCGATCATGGGGTCGTCAAACACGCGATCGACGAAGCGGTCGATGAGCGGCCGCAGAACAAGCTCGCCGCCAAGCTCCTCGAATAGGGTGGGGGCCATCAGCGGGACGCAGCGTAGCAAGAACTGGCTGCTTCTGCGGTCGTCAGCGCATCAAACGTAGCTTGCGGATGCGCTTTTGTGCTTCGTTGTCCAGCGGATCGAGCCGGTTGGCCTCGCGCCATTCGCGTTCCGCGCCCGGTTTGTCGCCGGTAAGTAGCAGAGCGTCGCCCAGGACGAGGTGTGCCCGCGCGTCGCGGGGCTCGCGAGCCAAGGCGCGCTGCGCCCAGCGGATCGCCGACGGTCCGTCACCGAGTTGCGTCAGCGCCGCGGACAGCCCTCGGCTGGCTTGCGCGCTGTTGGGGTCCAGCACGATGGCACGCCGGAAGAAGCGCTCGGCCCGCGAGACGTCGTGCTTTCTGAGCGAAGCCTCGGCCTCGCGCAGGTTGCGCTCGATCAGGGCGCTGACTTTGACCGGATCTCGCTCGTCGATACCGGCTGCCAGGAGCCAGGCTCGCTTGGCCCCTTCGTGGTCGCCGATGCGCACCAACCCGTCGCCCAGCAGCGACTGTGCGCGGTTACTCTTGGGGTCGAGCTCGGCCGCTCGGCGCGCCGCCGTCGCCGCGGCCGCACCGTCCTTCCGAATCAGGAACAGCTGGGCGAGGTCGAGCTGGGCGTGGGGATTCTGTGAATCCCAGCGGACCGCCTTGCAGTACGCGAGCTGGGCGTCGTCGACCTTCCCGAGCACCAGCGCTTTGTTGGCCGCCTTCAGCTGCTCGTAGGCCGCGCCAGGAAAGGTGCCCTCGTCGATGTCGAGGGAATCGATCATTGAGGCGCAGGTGGGTGCCACGTAGCCGGATTCGTCCTTGGGCGACGCGGCCTGGCCGGGGTCGGGCACGGGCACGGGTGAGGCCGTGGCTGGTTCGGCTTTCGGACTTGGCGCTGCTGCGAGCGAAGCCGCCGCCTCCTGAGCGGAGTTCGCGAGCTTCGGTGAGGCGGTCTTTTTCGCCACCTCGACCGGCGCTGCGGTTGGCTGGAGCGCGCCAGGCACCGCCTCGACCGCTTGGGATTTTCTGGACAGCGAACCCAAAAACCAGGCCAGCAGCAGGCCTTGCACGCAGGCCAGCCCAATCAGCACGGCAGCGACCGGTCGGGTGACGCCGGCATACTTCCGTTTCGAGCGGTGCGGGGGCGGGGCGTGCGGTAGGACTGAAGCATCCGCGACGAAGCTGGTCGGCGGGGGCGGCATGGAGACCGAAGGCGGCATGACGCCCGGCGGCGGCAGGCTCGGGCTGTGCGGCATCGGTATCGAAGGCGCGATGGGCGCGTGCTCCGAGTCAGCCATGTTGAGCGCGACGTCCACGGTCGCCATCAAGTTCGTGACGGCCGGCTGCTGTACCGGATCCACCTGGACTCGACCCGAACTCAGCACCATGAGTCCAGCGAGAGCCTGAGCACCCTCCCAGGTCGTGCCAGGATCATCGGGCGCATGCGCAGAGGCGCCGACGACAAGACCGTCCGAGAGATCGATCGAGATGACGAGGCGCGAATTGGTAATCGTGATGCGAAGCGCGCGTGGAGTGTTGACCAGGGCTCTCAGGAGTCGAGCAGGTCCGGTGATTTCGAGGCGAGTGTCGAAGGCCTCGCCCAGGTCGGCCAATGCGATCAAGGCGCGATCCGCCTCCGCCAAGGTCCCTATCGCGGATTCCAACCGGTCCAGCGTCGGCACACTCAGGGTGTCTGACCAAATCTCCTCCCAGCGCACGACTAGCAGCGAAGCCCAGCGCAGCCGTGTGTCTCTACGCATGCGGCGCAAGAGCTCGTAGCCGTGCCCCTGCAGGTGCGCTTCGCCCGCGATCAATATTTCTGGATCGACCTGGCGTAGCCGAGCGAAACGCGCTTCAGACGGTTGCAGGTCTGTCACAACTACTGTCGCGCCGCGCGAGCGTAGCTCTTGGGCCACACTGTCGGCGCGAGCGGAGTCGTCGTCGGCCAACGCCACGCGCAGCCCCTGCATACCGGAAGGAGTCGATGCGAAGTCGAGCTCGTTCGGATCCAGCAGCTTTACCGTGCCGCCGGCACGATCGTCGAACTCGTACTTGAGGGGCTCTGCGTGCACGACGTGCCGCCGAACCCGCGTCACGAAGTCGTCGATGAAGGCAGCCAGCGGGCGTCCGCTGCCGAGGACCAGACGTATTGGCTGCTGATCGGAGCTTGGACCCGCATGTACGGAGAGGATGCCGCTGCGTAGCTCGTTGCTCAGCGCGCCGACAAACTCGGCGAGCGTCGCCTCGCCCACCTGACCGAGCGCTTCGCCGCCGCGCTCGGGGATTTCGCGAGCGAGCCGCGCTATCTGCTCGGCGATCGCGTCCATGCTGGCGGAGCGAGGAATCACCGCCGCGGCGCCGTGTCGGAACGCCTGCAACCGCAGGTCGAGTGCCGGGTTGTCGTCCAAGATGGCGACGGGCACGACAGAACTGGAAGGCGACGCCGCAAGTCGAGCCAAGAGCGCTCGCCCGCCATCAGCCGCTGCCTCGTTGGTCAAGAGCACCAGATCGGGCGCCGTCACGATCACCGTCTCGACGGCAGTGTCCGGCGTAGCTGTCTCGACATAGACGCGATGGCGTGACAGGGCGACGCGCAAGGCGGGCTCGAAGCCCGAGTCAGCGCCGATGAGCAGCACCGTGGGTTCGCTGGGCGCCCCCGGCGCTCCCGACCGCTTCGGCAGCGGTCTGGTCGGCCTGACTGGCGTGACCGGCCGAGGGATGACTCCCTTGGTGGGGCGAGGCGGACCCCGCTTGTCATCCCCAAGCGGGGGAGCAGACCGAACCGAGCGCATGACGCCTCATCATCCCAGACTCATCACGCGACGCAAAGCGCGCTTCGAGTCGGGGACAGGGTGCGCTAACCTCGCACCACCGGTTTGACCGGCGGATCCCGACCCGGAACTTCACTAAGTAGCAGCGGTACTGCACCGGGTTGGCTGTGCGGCGCCCCGTCTGACGGTTAGGTCGGGCGGTTAAGGCGTCAGCTGGTCCCGTGGCACTTCTTGTACTTCTTGCCGCTGCCGCAGGGACACGGATCGTTGCGTCCGACCTTCGGCCCCTCGTTCTTGACGGGCGGTCCCTTCAGCTCAACGCCGTCAACGAACACCCAACCGGCATCCTGTTTCTTGAAGGTCGCACGCTCGCGGTGCGCGATCGCAACACCACGGAGCTTGTAGTGCGCGACGAACTCCACGGTCCCGTCCGTGTCGTCGGCCTGGCCGCGCTCAGTGCTTGTGATCTCGAGTCCCAGCCATTCCGCGCTCTTCGACCAAGCTTCGGTGTTGCCTCGGTCCACTTCCCCGACGGTCGCCGGGTCGTGCGAACTGAAGATGTAGTCGATCTTGCCGGTAGCGTACGCCGTGTAGCGAGAGCGCATCAGCGCTTCGGCGGTTTCGGGCAGCGCCTTACCCGAGATGAACGGGCCGCAACAGGTTTCGAGGGATTCGCCTTTTCCGCAGGGACAAGTCATCAGAAGTCAGCTCCAGAGGTGGCGCGTC
>JANNWK010000456.1:0-11377 GCA_031408355.1 Myxococcales bacterium | reverse complement strand
TCGATAACCCCTACGTGGATAGTTCTACCAACGGCCTGTCGTACGCAGCCGATCGACTGCGGGGCGAGCCCCTGGTCGGTCATATCTTGCTCGCCAAGGGTGAACGCAGCGAGCTGGCCAACGTCGCGGCCAACAAACTGTGAGCTTGCGCCGCCGCCGTCCGTTGACGGGTCGAGCGGCGCGCGCTGCGGAGGAGCTTCAGCGCGCCGAGGCCCGGATCGCGCTGCTCGATCGCGTATGCCCGTCCAACCTGGTGCCGGAGCGCCGGCGACTTGGGCTTGCCCTTAAGTGCGGCGAACGCCCGCGCCCCAGTTTCCTCTACGAGGCCAGGCCCGAGCTGGGGGAGCTAAGGCGCCACCTGGCAGGCCTTCAAGCGCTGCTTTCTGCGGGTGATGGCGGCATTGAGGAGAGCTTGCTGGCGGAGCGAGCCGCCGAGCTAGCCCTGGAGGCCCAGCTTGCCGAACAGGTGGGCGCCGCCGCCTTTCCGGGCCTGGCAGCGCAGCGCTTTCCGCTCGATCCGGCGCTCGCCGAGCAGGCACTGGCCTGGCTGGACGAACCGATTCCGCAAGCCGACGAGCTGCTCACGCTGCACGCGACCGATGACGCTGGGGATCCCTGTAGCCTGCTTTCTGTGGTCACGCGCCGCATCGAAGCGGAGGGCCTTGGCGTGCGCGTGGAGCTACAGACCAGCCTCGCGACGCTGGCAGCGGTTGCGCGCGGGGTCGTCCGCATCCGCGCGGGAGCGTGGCTCTCGGCGTCCGCGACTCGACGCATCGCCCTGCATGAAGTCGATGGCCACCTGTTGCCGCGTGTCTCTGGCGACAAGCTCGCTGGCGTGTTTGCTGCGGGCAGTCGCGGCGCTTCGGACGACGAGGAAGGGCGCGCGCTCGTGCTTGAGGAACGCGCAGGCATGTTCGACGCGTCCCGTCGGCGCGAGATTGCGCTGCGCTACCGGGCCGTCCAAAGTGTTCGGGGGGGCGCTGACTTCTGGCAAACGGCGGAAATGCTCAGGCAGCACGCGGCGACGGACGACGCGGTGGTCGAACTCGCCTGCCGGGCTCACCGCGGCGGCGGGCTCGGACGAGAGGGCGTGTACCTGGGCGGCTACCTGCGCGTTGCTGCGGCACTCTCGACGAGGCCCGAGCTTGAAACGCTGATGGCGCGCGGTCGGTTGGCGGCCCAGGCGGCGGCCAGCTTGCTAGAGGACTCAGTCGAGCTCGACCACGACCGGGATGTGATCTGAAGGCTTGTCTTCGTGGCGCGGTCCCTGATCCATGCGGGCGCTCTTGCAGCGAACCGCGAGCGCAGGGGACAGGAAGGCGTAGTCGATGCGTAGGCCTTGATTCCTGCGCAGCCCGCCGCCCCTGTAGTCCCACCAGCTGTACTGCCCCGGGCGCTCATCGAATTTTCGGAAGGCGTCGACGAAGCCGAGCTCTCGAAGCTGTGCGAGTTCGTGGAGCTCAGCCGGGTGGAAGTGAACCTTGCCCCGAAACGCTTCTGGATCGTACAAGTCTCGCTCGTCCGTGGCCACGTTGAAGTCGCCACCCAGAAAGACATCACGCCCGTGTTCGCGTTCGGTCAGGGTGCGGCGCAGTCCTGCGAGCCAGGCTAGTTTCTCCGGGAACGCAGGCGAGCTCACGCTGCGGCCGTTGGGGATATAGGCGGACAGCACCCGCACGCCAGCGACGCTCACGGCGATCAAACGCTTCTCGGCGTCGGCGCCTTCACCCAGCAGGCCGATTTCGATCTCCTTCATCGGGAGCCGCGATGCGACGGCGACGCCGTTGTAGGTGGGTTGCCCGGCCATCGCGACGCCGTAGCCCAGCCGCTGGAACTCGTCGGTCGGGAAATCGTCGTCCTCGACCTTGGTCTCCTGCATGCAAAGGACGTCCGGTTGCTCGGCCTCAAGCCAGGTGCAGACGGCGGTAAGGCGAGCGCGAATCGAATTGACGTTCCAAGTGGCGAGCTTCACCGGGCCTCGGCCGTGTTCTCTCCCAACTTTCGGGGCATGCCAAGGCCTTGTCACGTCTCTCGATTGGCACTACATCCGGCCTGTGAATCCGGACTACACCGTCGGAGCTCGGCCTGATCACGGAGCCGCGGCTCTTGGGCGCTGCTGGACGCTCAGGCAGGTTCTGCCCCTTGCATTGCTCCTAACGCCAGGCGGTGTGGTGGCCCAGGCTGCCGGGACGGGCGCGGTGCCGACCGGGGGTTCGGGCGCTGTGGTCAAGGAGGCCGAGCCTGCACCCGAAGTGAAGAAGCCGGTGGTGGTGATGCCAGAGATCCTCCACTTCGAGAATGCGCCCTACCCGGAGGCCGCCGCGAAAGCCGGGCTCCAGGGGGATGTCATCCTGAAGCTGACGATCGACCGCGAGGGCAAGGTCACGAAGGCCGACGTCATGGAGGCGCTCGGAAGCGGCTTCGACGAAGCGGCCCAAGCCGCCGCGTTGCTGTTCCGGTTCAAGCCGGCCACGCGAGACGGCGTGCCGGTCGCGGTCATCATCCCTTGGAAGTACTCCTTCACGCTCACTCCGGTTGCGGCGCCGCCGCCCGCACTGCCCACCCGTGGGGAGCTTGAAGGCAAGCTGCAGATCGCCGGGGTCAACGCGGCTCTGGCCGGCGCCGAGGTGGTGCTGCGCTCCGCGGAGGGTCGCGAGCAGCGCTCGCTGGCAGACGCGTCCGGCGCCTTCCGGTTTCCGGAGCTACTGCCCGGCAAGTACAGCGTGAAGGTACTGGCCGTCGGTTACGATCCGTTCGAGAGCGAAGAGGAGGTGCTGGTCGGTGAAGCCACGGGCGTCACGTACCGACTTGCGCCGGAAACCAGCGGTCTCGAGATCACCGTGAAGGGTGAACGGCCGCCGCGTGAGGTGACCCGCCGCACCATCGAGCGCCGGGAGATTGACCGCATTCCCGGCACCAGTGGCGACGCGCTGCGTTCGATTCAGAGCCTGCCCGGGGTCGCACGCCCGCCGGGCCTCGCCGGCTTGCTGATTGTTCGTGGCTCCGCGCCCCAGGGGACGGCAGTCTTCGTCGACGGTACGGACGTTCCGCTCATCTATCATTTCGGTGGCCTGTCGAGCGTCGTGCCGACCGAGCTGCTCGATCAGATCGACTTCTATCCTGGGAATTTCAGCGCGCGCTACGGCCGGGTGGGCGGAGGTGTCGTGGACGTGGCGCTGCGTAAACCTGACACCCGCTGCAGCGGGGACTACGCCAAGCCGACCGGCAAGACGGGCTGCTTTCAGGGGATGGCGCAGCTGGACCTCATCGACGCACGCGTGCTGCTACAGGGCCCGCTGCCGATGAAGGATTGGTCCTTTGCCGTCGCGGGGCGAAGGAGTTGGGTCGATGCTTGGCTCACCCCCGTGCTCGAGGAGGCCGGGTCGAGCGTTTCCAGCGCGCCCGTCTACTACGACTACCAGCTCATCGCGGACCACAACTCGGACGATTCACGCACCAGCCTGCGTGCTTACGGCTCCGACGACCGCCTCAAGCTCATCATCACGGACCCGGCCGCCCAGGACCCAGGTTTCGGCGGGACGCTGTCGCTCGGTACTTCGTTCTATCGTCTGCAAGCACTGAACGAGTTAAAGCTCTCGCGCACGGTCGACCTGAACAGCATGGTCAGCTTCGGCAAGAACGCCATCGATTTTTCGCTCGGCATCTTCAAGTTCGATCTGGCTGTCTATCCCTTTTACGTGCGGGAGGAGTTTGCCTTCCGCGTGTCCGAGGGCGTCAAGCTCAACGCTGGTTTCGATTTCGGCTTCGGCCCGTACGACGTGGTTGTGCGCGCGCCCGACCCGCCCAGGCCCGGCGAGCCCGCTTCCGGCCCCTTCGCTTCGCGGCCCCTGCGAGAAACCAACCAAAAAGGCGTGGGTTTTCGGCCTGGTTGGTACGCCGACGCCGAGCTTCAGCCGACCGAGAGGCTGCGGGTCGTGCCGGGCGTCCGCGTCGACTATGCGCGCGACTCGGGCCACGCGGACTTCAGTCCGCGCCTCAACGCCCGTTACGACGTCTTTGTTGGGCGTGCCCCCGATCCAGGCGCAGGCGTCACGCTCGCGCGCCGCACCACGCTGAAGGGCGGGGCGGGGCTGTTCGCGCAGCCACCGCAGTACCAAGAGACGGATCCGGTGTTCGGTACGCCGAACCTGGAGTCGAATCGCGCCATTCACTACGCGCTCGGGGTGGAGCAAGAACTCACGCGTCAGGTTGAGCTAAGCGTGGAGGGCTTCTACAAGGACTTGACGCAGCAGGTGTCGCGCGGTCCGAATGCCTCCGGCGGCTACACCTATAACAACGAGGGCCTGGGCTACGTTGCCGGTCTTGAAACATTGCTCAAGTACAAACCGGACGACCGCTTCTTCGGCTGGCTCGCCTACACCCTGTCGCGCAGCGTTCGCCAGGACTCGCCGGACGACGAGGCCTCGCTGTTTCAGTATGACCAGACGCACAACTTGATCGTGCTGGGCAGCTATCGGCTCGGCCGCGGTTGGGAATTTGGAGCGCGCTTTCGGATCGTTTCGGGCCCGCTCGACACGCCCGCCGTGGGGCCGCCCTCGTTGCCCGCCCTGTATTCCGCGGACGGCGCCGCCTACGTCCCGCTTGAGGGAAAGGCGTTTTCCGAGCGCCTACCGCTATTTCATCAACTGGATGTGCGCCTCGACAAGCGCTGGCAGTTTCGCAGCTGGCGGTTCTCGGCGTACCTGGATCTACAGAACGTCTACAACAACGCCGCGACCGAAGGCCTCGTTTATAACTACGATTTCAGTCGTCGCGGCTATCAGACCGGGGTTCCCATCATTCCGAATATCGGCCTGCGAGGTGAGCTATGAAGCCGACCCCTTGGGTGAAGTCTCGGGCCGAACTGTGGCTCGCCACAGGCTTGGCGCTCTTGGCCGCGCCTGGCTGCGGCGCAGAGTTCGACCCACCGAGCGAAGTCAAATCCCTGCGCGTCCTCGGCGTCCAGAAGTCGAGGCCCTACGCGGATCCGGGTGAGGAAGTGGACCTCAACCTGTTGTGGCACGATGGTTCACCTGACCGTGGTCGCGCTGTCCAGCGTGCCTTCATCGGTGGCTGCATCAACCCGCCCGGTGACCTGTTCTACGGTTGCTTCGCCCAGTTTGCCGAGAAGCTGAGCGTCGGCGAGCCACTGCCGTTCGCCATGGGCGACAGCTTCCGGATCAAGCTCCCGGACGAGATCATTTCGGGGCGCGGCGGGCCGGTCCTGCCAGGGCAGGCTCGCTATGGCTTGTACATCGTGTTCTTCGTGGCTTGCGCGGGTCGGCTCGACTTCGTTGCAGAGGCCGACGGCAGCGCGACAGGCCTGCCGGTACGCTGTTTGGACGAGAACGATCAGCAGCCGCTCGGCTCGGACGATTTCGTCGTGGGCTACTCGAGCGTCTACGCCTTCGAGGGTGCACAGAACACGAACCCTGCCATCGGGGAGACCTTCAGCATTGCAGGCCAGGAAGTGGCCGCTGACTGCACGGGTGTCGACTGCATGTCGGCGCCCGACGTCGCCGTCGACTGCAGCGCTGAGGGCAACCCGCGATGCATCCAGGCGTGCGCCGAGGACGGCGAACCCGGTTGCCCGAAGATCGAAGTGCAGCCCGAGCTCGATTCGTCGATCGTTGAACTCGACGACGTCACCACAAAACTATTTGGGACCACTCTCACCGAGCAGATGTGGGTCAACTACTATGTCGACCGCGGTGGCGTCTCCGACGTGCGGCTCCTGAACGACGCGACCAGCGGCTGGAACAGCGAGTACCGCGCTTCGCTGCGCGCGCCGAAGGCGCCGGGTCCGCTCAAGGTTTGGGCGGTGGTTCACGACAATCGCGGCGGCGTGAACTTCTCGCGCGTGACGCTCGAAGTTCAGTCACGCTGAAGCTGGCCTCGTGCCCGCGCGCCCTCGTGCCCTCGTGCCCTCGTGCCCGCGCGAGTGCGTGAGTGTAGGCTTGCGTGCCATGTGCGGTTTCGCTGGCGGGGCGAGCGGCCGCTGCTACCTTGGTAGTATGCGGCAATTCTATTTTATGATAGCCGCCGCAGCGGCGACGATGTGGACCACGGCCTGTGGCGCGTCGGCGGTGGTTCCCTCGCAGGCTCCTCTGCGTGCGGTTGACGTTGAAACCAGGGCAGCTCCGAGCCGAACAAGGCCCGATGGGCCACCGGCTCTGCTGGCGCCGCCGCCGGCCTATGGCAACAAGATTGTCATGGCCCGGCGCAGCACCAGCGCGGGGCGATTCTGAGTCAACATCGATTCTAGCTACGCGAGAATATCGAGTCTTGGGCACCGAAGGGCGGCGGTGTCCGCGTCGCGATCGCGATATCGCGATCGCGGGCCAGGGCCCTCGCTAGTCGCGACAGGCACTTGCCGCTGCCGCGTACTGGGCATTGGCGTCACCGAGGAGAGACTGAAAGCTCTTGAAGGTGGCCTTGGCGAAATAGCCTTCGAAGGCAGCGTTGGCTTTGGCTCTGGCCGGATCCGCCGTGTTCCAGGTGATCTTCTGGTAGGCGAACGAGCTTCCGATCATCTCCGCCTGTTTCTCGATCGTCGCCCAGGCCGCCACGTGGTCGCCTCTCCGCTCCGGTGGGATCTCGTCGAGCCCGGTCTCGGGCACCAGCTTGTTCTTGGCCGCCGTCGCCGAGACGTTCTGCCAAGCGCCGGAGGCGGCGTGGCTGGCGCGCGCGCACTTCTCGCTGTCTCTACAGCCGAGGCCAAGCATTGGCACTGCGACGCACGTGAGCACAAGAAAACGGATCGGTGAAACCAACATCGACCACCTCGCTTCGCCCCTTGGGGCCCTTCCGAACGACGAAGGCGGGCACGTTACCTCAACCGAGCCGCGCGGGGGGTGGGCGGCGTTTCTGGGGCCAGCGGGCGGCGCTGCCCACGGACCCGCTACGGCTACGGCTGCCGCTCGCCGCTTCCTTTGCGACAAACCACGGGCCTGGGGCCGGGGCCCTGGTCAGCTATCGGATATGGATTGCAGTATCCCGGGAGATCGGAGACGCTACTCGGGAATTACTGAGGATCGCGCTCGGGCAAGATGGTTCAGGCACCCAAGAATACCGCGCCGTTAGGTCACGGCACTGTCGTCAACGATCGCTACGAGATCCGCCAGAGCCTCGGCAAGGGCGGTATGGGCGAGGTGTTTCTGGCCTACGACCGCAGCACGCAGCAACCGGTAGCGCTGAAGGTGGTCCGGGAAGAGTCGAGGATGCCGGGCGACGACGAGGCGCTCCGTCAGGAGCTCCTGCTCGCCCGCTCCGTGAGTCACCCGAACGTTTGTCGCGTGCACGATCTGGCGCCCAGCCCTTGGGGTCCGATCCTGGTGATGGAGAACATCGCTGGGCAGACGCTCCACACCCATATCCGCCGGCGCAAGGCCCAAGGCGGCTACACGGCGGACGAGTTCAGGAAGATTGCCAGTGAGGCCTCGGCCGGCTTGGCGGCTATTCACGCCCAGGGGCTCGTGCACGGTGACCTCAAGCCCGGCAACGTGATGGTGACCAATGACCGGGCCATCATCCTGGACTTCGGTTTCGCTCAGGAGCGTGCCCGGCTCAGCGCCCGCCGCCCCGGCGCTCCGCCGGATGGCGGTACCCCGAACTACATGGCGCCCGAGCGGCTTCGTTCCGGCGGCGCCAGTCCCGAGGACGACATGTACGCGCTCGGTCTCACCCTTTGGGAGATGTGGACGTGCCGCGTTCCGGAGCCGGGCTACCGGCCCCGTGCCAAGCCCATGCGCTCGCAGATCATGTTCGACGTGCCGTCGGGGTTGTCGGTCGACGAAGTGAAGCAGATCTACCGTTGTTTGGGTGACGATCCGGGCCAGCGCCCGAGCGCGCGTCACCTGCGCTTCTTCAATCCCAGCTCGCTCACTACCAGTCAGGTCCAGATCCCGCGGGAGCGTATCAACCCTGGGGCTCCTCCGGGTCGTTCTACGAGCGAGGCGTTCGTGCCTGGCGGGCAGTGTTTGCTGGTCACCTACTGCACCAACGCCCCCGAGGCCGCTGGCATGATGTTCAGCCTGGAGAAGCCGCTGGTGACCATCGGGCGTCGCGCGGGGCAGGACATCGTCATGCCGGAAGCGACCGTATCCGGCGCCCACGCCGTGCTGCGTTGCCAGAACGGCTCCTGGACGATCGAAGACGTCGGCAGCACCAACGGTACCTACGCCGATCACAGCTTCGAGCGGAAGAAGACGGTGGCGGTCCTGCACGGCGCCGAGCTCCAGCTTGGCGAGTCGCGCGTCAAGTTGGTCAGCTTCCAGGATCGTTCGCCCCAGCACGAGCGTGCTCGCGCCTATTTGCTGCGTAGAGACGGCCTGACCGGGCTGTTTCAGCGCGATGAGCTGGTGCGCGCGGTTGAGGAAGAACGCGGCTACGCGGAGTGGGCGAACTCGCCACTCTCGATCGCCCGCTATCACATCCGTGGGCCCAATCGCCACGTCAGCGAGCGGCCTACCATATTGGAAATGTTGGCGCTTCGCCGAGCCGCCCAGCGCGTCCTGGAGCTGACGG
Source organism: Myxococcales bacterium (assembly GCA_031408355.1). Lineage (GTDB taxonomy): Bacteria > Myxococcota_A > Polyangia > Polyangiales > Polyangiaceae > PMG-095. The sequence continues at coordinate 2,851 of JANNWK010000456.1, read as the reverse complement.
AGATGCTGCTGCTCAGCTTGGTTCCCGCGACCGCGGGCCGAACCGGGCCGCTTAAGTTCGCGCTGGCCATGACCGGGCCCAGCTTGGACGAGGCCCGCAATGTGGTCGAGCAGGTCGTGTCTCAAGTACAGGGTCTCATGCCCGAGGCGCTCGATCTAGCGGCCACGTTGGTGCGAGCGGAGCCGGGGCAGAACGTCCACGCGCTGCTCGACGACTGAGCCAGGAAATCCCCGGCCATGGCCGCTCCGCCGTCTCGATCGTCGTTTCCCTCGGTTCCTGGTGAGCCCAGAGTGCGGCGTTTGGGCGTCGGCTCAAGCGGCTCCGGAGAGCGACCGCTGCGGGCGCAGGTGGTCGTAGCGCTGGTGGTAGTGGGCATGCTCATCGCCGTGCCGCTCTACCTCTGGCGCAAGCCCGGCACAAAGGCGCCGGCGTCTGTCGCTTCGGCGAGCGCTTCGGCCTTGTCCGGGCCGCTCGCGTTGCCGGGACCTTCGGCGGAGGCGTCGGTCGCTGCGAACGTGGTTGAACGCATCAAGTTGGGGCCTGTGCAGAAGGTCAAGTGTGGTTCGTCGTCGGCTGCGGCTCCCAACGAAGGGTCGCTCTGTGACACGCTAGGGGTCTTCGAGGAAGCGCTCAAAAAGGCAATTCGCGAGACGGAAGCCTGCGCGCCCGGCCAGAAAGCCACCGGCTCGATCAACTACGTGCTGACCGTGGACTTCCCTAGAAAGAAGCTGCACGTGTATCCGGGCGCGAGCGGCGAGTGGCGGGGCAAGCAGGCGCGACGCGCCACCAACTGCGTGGCGCGCGCCATTAAGATCTCCGATTGGGGCGCCATTTCGCATCAGTACCGCTTCTATGCGCTGGCGCTGCTCGCCACCTACACGGCGCCCGCCGCGGCCCCTGCGCCGAGCCGTAATCCTGCCCTCCCAAGCTTCGAGTAAGCGAGCAGCGCCTGGCTCAGTCTTGGTCGAAGCGCAGGGCCCCGGTAAAGTGAACGCCCTGCACGGCCTGGCTGAGGACTTCCCGCCGATTGGCTGCGGGCGTGGCGTCGCGTAACCGGGCGAGTCGCTCGACCTGTTCGGCGGCGTTGGCTGCCTCGAGCAGGCGGCTCAGCTCTTCGCGTAGGCGGCGGCCGAGCGCCGGCACCCGACCTTCCGTGCTGATGGCGAGTGTGAGTGCGCCCGCACGCGCCAAGGCGACGTGGGAGTAGCTGCTGTACGCCGGTTGGTCGACGGCGCAGAAGAAGAGCCGGCGGGCCTGACAGAGTTCGGCGACGCGGCTGGCCAACGCAGCGTTCTGGTCGGCCTGCACGACGAGCCAGGCGCCTTCCAGGTCGGCCTCGACGAACTCGCGCAGTCGTAGCTGGACTTGCGCGCTCTCCGCCAGCGCCGCCAGAGCCGGAGTCGGATGCTCACCTACCACCACGACTCGGGCGCCCGCTTCGAGCAGGTTGCGAACGCGTAGCGCGGCTTCGTCGCCGCCTCCAAGCACCAGGCAAAGGCGATCGTCGAGGAGCAGGTTGAGGGGGTAGCCGGTTTGCATGTCTACTTCGCTTCGCCGCCGAGCCTTACCACGCTGGGTAGGCTGACTTTGGAGTTGAACGTAAGCTCACGCTCCGCCTCTCCGACGCGCTGCAAGAAGAGGCCGGTGAACGTGCTGAACAAGGCGTCGCTGGGCGCGGCAGTCCCTGTGCCGCTTGGCCTCAACACCCAGAGCTTGAGCTTGCGCAGGACCTCGGCCGAGAGCGGATTCACCTGCACCTTGGCGGCGCAGTAAAGCGGAGTACTTTCAGGTATTTGTGAGCCGGCGCCGGCCAGCAGCCGGCGCGCCTCCGCGCAGCGCCGGAGCACGCCTTCCACGGTGGTCGTCCAGCGCACTTGGCTTGCGCCGGGGCGGGTGACTTCTACCCTGTAGGCCTCCTCCCAGACGTGCCAGGTGACCTTGCAGGTCTGCGCCGTGGTCGAAAGCGGCTGGGGCACGCCGGCTCGGTAGATGGTGGCCGTGAGCACGATGGTCGTTGGTAGACCACGTGAGAGCTTGGCCTGCAGCTCCGCATCGATCACATCGCGAAATCCGAGGCTTAGGTAGAGCAAGCGACTCTCTGCGTCCCACTCGAACTGCACCTCGCGGGTGCTTGTGACCCGGGCCTGCGCCTGCGCTCGCAAGGGTTGTAGCGAGAGCACCAGCAGTAGCGATGCCAGCGACAACCGGGACGGCCGGAGGAAGCGCGCGGCGCTACTCACCCGCCGGTCCCTGGCCACGAACTGGGAGGAACCCCAGCACATTCGAGAATGCGAACACGAAGCCGCCGGCGCTCGTGTCCATGCGAAAACCGAGGTTCGCTGTCAGGTCGAGCGGGAAGCGGGCGAAACCAGAGTAGGCGCTCGCGGGGTGGGTCAGATCGCGATCGCTGGCGACGCCGTACATTCCCCCGCTGCCAAAGAAATCGATGCCGAAGATCGTGTGGCGTCCTCGGTACAGCGGAATTCGGTACTCCGCGCCCAGGCTAAAGGCGTATTTCCCGTAGCGAACCTCGACGATTTGGGTGCCCAGGAAGTTCTTTGGGAAGCGCCGGTCGAAGCTGACCCCGAGCACGCGATCCGGCAGAAAGTCACTGAAGTCCCCGACGTAGTACTGCTCGAAGAACGGCGCGTCGCCGGCGATTGCGCCGGCAAATGCGGACAGGCGCAAGACGTGCCCATGAAACGGCAGGTGCCACCAGCGCGAAGCCTGCAGGTCGACGCGCGTGTAGTCGTAGTCTCGGCTGGCCGGCAAGAGCCCGACCTCCGTGGTGACCGTCGCAAACCAGCCGCGAGTGGGCAGGAACGGATGGTCCCGGGTGTCCACTTGCAGG
>JANNWK010000455.1:0-1552 GCA_031408355.1 Myxococcales bacterium | reverse complement strand
GCCAAGCGGCTCGAGGCGCGACCGGAGACGACCTTGTGCATCCGCTGCAAGGAGGACCAGGAGCGCGTTGAGAAGGACTTCACCTAGCGCCGGGTGAGTTCCGTGTCCGCTCGCGGACCGGGGGCGGCGCGCATGCCCTTGAGCCGCCGGCTCGCCGCTAGGGGCGGCGGCGGGAGGGGGCTTGGGGTTTGGAGCTGGGCGCGTGCGCGCCCGGCTTGCTCACGCTTCGCTTCGGGCGTCCGGCCAGCCGCGGTCCGGCCTTGTGCTGCTCCAGGGCTAGGCGCAGAAAGCGCCCAGTGTGGTTTTCCGCGAGTTCGGCCACGTGCTCGGGAGTGCCCTCGGCGACAATGTAGCCGCCCTGATCGCCACCCTCCGGTCCCATGTCGATGACCCAGTCGGCGCAGGCAATGAGGTCGGTGTTGTGCTCGATGAGCAGCACTGTATTGCCTGCGTCGCGCAGGCCGAGCAGGGCGTGGGTCAGCAGCTCGATGTCGGAAAAATGCAGACCCGTGGTTGGCTCGTCCAGGACGTAGAGGGTTCGGCCTGTGGCCTTGCGGCTGAGTTCGGCCGCTAGCTTCACGCGCTGAGCCTCGCCACCCGATAGCGTGGTGGCGGGTTGCCCGAGCTGGATGTAGCCGAGACCCACTTGCCGGAGCGCGTGGAGCCTCTGAGCGATTCGAGGAATCGACTCGAGCAGCTCGGAGCCTTCGTCGACCGTGAGCTCGAGCGCGTCGGCGATGCTAAGGCCGCGGAAACGTACCTCCAGGGTTTCACGGTTGTAGCGCTTGCCGCCACACGCATCGCAGGTGACGTAAACGTCCGGCAGAAAATGCATTTCTACTCGCAGGACGCCGTCGCCCTGGCAGGCCTCGCACCGCCCACCCTTGACGTTGAAGGAGAATCGGCCCGGCTTGTAGCCCCTGGCTCGCGCATCGGGCAGTCCCGCGTAGAGCTCGCGCAAGTGGGTGAAGATGCCGGTATAGGTGGCCGGATTTGAGCGCGGGGTGCGGCCGATGGGCGCCTGGTCGATGCTGATGACCTTGTCGATGTGCTCAAGCCCCTCGATCCGGTCGCACGATCCGACAAGAGCGGTCGCTCCATAGAGTTCGGCTCGAACCGCGCCGAGCAGGGTGTCCACGACCAGGCTGCTCTTGCCGGAGCCACTCACCCCTGTCACAGCTACGATCAGCCCAAGCGGTACCTCCAGCGTCACGTCCTTGAGGTTGTGAGCACGGGCGCCCACGACTCGCAGCGCTGCAGCGCTCGGACGCTTGCGCGTGCTCGGAATCGGCAGGGACTTTACTCCCGACAGGTAGGGGCCGGTGACGGAGGCCGGGTCCCTCATTAGCTCGGTGGGGGGCCCTTGCGACACGATGTTGCCCCCGAGCGCACCCGCGCCGGGGCCCATGTCGAGCACGTAGTCGGCCGCGAGAATCGCTTCGCGATCGTGCTCCACGACTAGAACGCTATTGCCCTTGGCCACCAGGCGACGCAGGGCCTCGAGCAGCCGTTCGTTGTCGCGTGCGTGCAGACCGATGCTCGGTTCGTCGAG
>JANNWK010000454.1:0-3265 GCA_031408355.1 Myxococcales bacterium | reverse complement strand
CCACGGCCACCGGAGCCGCGCTGACGCCCCACTTCGTCTCGAGCTCTTTGACGAGCTCGGCGATCTGGATCACCGGAAGGTTGGAAAGGAAGTCGACGACCTGTTCACGAGAAATTTCAGCCATTTGTAACTCCTAGGGATATCCCTGAATCAAGCAACCGAGGGACCTGCTTCGAAGCGAGTGTCTCGGTCAAAACCACTTAGAACGTTGAACTCATAGAAACGTGCGTGAGGGCGATCAGCCACCCTCCGCCGCCCGCTGCTTAGCGGCCAGCACCCCGACGAACTCGCGGGCTGGTGCGTTCAGCAGCATGACGAAACGCTGGGGCGCGGCGATCATGGTCGCAAGCAACATGGCGCGAGCCTCATCCTTGCTGGGCAGGGTGGCGAGCTGATTCTCGACCGCGCTTGCGCCGAGAACCTGCCCTTCCAAAAGACCCGCCTTGACCTTGAGCTTGTCGTTGCCCTTGACGAAATCTTTGACGACCCGCGCGGCAGCGCTCGGCTCCTCAAAGCTCCAGGCCACGCCCGTCATGCCCTTCAGCACGGGGTCAAGACCGACAGCCCAGGGCTGATCGGCCAGCGCCTTCTGCACCAGTGTATTCTTCACAACCCTGTATTCGATGCCTTTGGCCCGAAATAGATCGCGAAGCTGCGAGACCTGTTCGACCGTCATCCCGGTGAAGTCCAGGAAGACCGCCGAGCTCATACGATCGAACCGAGCACGCAGTTCCTTGATCGCTTCGACTTTCTGGGTGCGTTCCATCAGGCCTCCTCCTCGGTCGAAGAAACGACGCTGCCAGGATCGACGCGAACGCCGGGGCTCATCGTGCTGGAGACCGTGATGCTGCGCATGTAAATGCCCTTGGCCGTGGACGGCTTCTTCAGAAGCAGCTCCTGGATCAAGGCCATCGCGTTCTCGCTCAGCCGCTTCTCCTCAAAGGACCTACGACCGATCCGGCAGTGGACGACGCCCGCTTTGTCAACGCGGTACTCGACCTTACCTGCCTTGGCTTCGCGGACAGCATTCTTGACGTCGAACGTCACGGTGCCGACCTTCGGATTGGGCATGAGCCCGCGGGGACCGAGCACGCGGCCCAGCTTGCCGACGGCGCCCATCAGGTCCGGCGTGGCGATCACGCGGTCGAAATCAAGGAAGCCTTCCTGGACTTTCTGAACCAGCTCGTCGCCACCGGCGACGTCTGCTCCAGCCTCCAAGGCCTCTCGCTCTTTTTCGCCACGCGCAAACACCAACACGCGCACCGTCTTGCCGGTTCCGTGCGGAAGCACGATGGCTCCACGCACCATTTGATCGGCGTGCTTCGGATTGACTCCGAGGCGCACCGCGAGATCGACGCTTTCGTCGAACTTGGCGAAGGCCATCGATTTCACGAGCGCGATGGCTTCATCCACCGTGACGCGCTTCGATCGGTCGACCTTGGCCACCGCAACTTTTCTGTTCTTGGTTTCTTTCACTGCCATGGGTTCGTCTTTCGACTCCTGGGAGACGGTCGGGTCAGCTGCCGGTAAGGGTCGCTGCCGCCGCACCAGTAACTGGACTCAGCCGACATCTACACCGAGACTCTTGGCGGTGCCCGCGATGCTGCGCGAAGCCGCTTCGAGATCGGTGGTGTTCATGTCGCGCATCTTCTCTTTGGCGATCTCGCGGATCTGATCCCACGAGATCTTGCCGACTTTGATCTTGTTCGGCTCCTTGGAGCCCGACCCTGGCTTCTTGGCCGTGGCCAAGCCGAGAGCCTTCTTCACCAGCACGCTCGCAGGCGGCTGCTTCATGATGAAGGTGAAGGACCGATCCGCGTAGACGGTGATCACGACCGGGAGGATCGTGTCGCCGAGCGGCGCGCTGCGCGCGTTGAAGTCCTTGCAGAACTGCATGATGTTTACACCGTGCTGACCGAGCGCGGGTCCAACCGGGGGCGATGGATTCGCCTTGCCGGCTGGCAATTGCAGTTTGATGTAGGCGTTGATCTTCTTCTTGGCGCTCATAACGGGTGTGTCCTTGCGAAGGCGTTGGCTCTGCGAGCTTCAGCGCTTCTCCACGTGTGAAAAGTCGAGTTCAACGGGCGTTGGGCGCCCGAAGATGCTGACCATGACCTTGAGCTTCTGCTTGTCGGGCTTGACTTCTTGGACGGTGCCCGAGAAGTTGGCGAACGCGCCTACCACGACCCGGACCTCATCGCCCTCGCTAAACTGATGGCGAGGCTTCGGCTTGACGGCACCTTCGACGATGCCCTTGCGCATGTCCTCGATGTGAGGCGACTTCACCTCCTGAGGCCGCTGGTTGCCGATAAATCCGGTCACCTTGGGCGTGTCCTTGACGATGTGCCAGGAGTGCTCGCTCATCTCCATCTCGACGAACACATAGCCAGGGAAGCTGGTCTTGCTCTTGATCCGCTGACGCCCGTCCTTGAGCGTGTCGGTCACGCTCTCAGATGGGATCAGGATCTCCCCGAACTTCTCCTCAAGATGGAACTGGCGGATCCGCTCTTGGAGCGCACCTTTGACCTTGTTCTCGTATCCGGAGTAGGTCGTGACGACGTACCACTTCTTGCTAGGAGTCGAGGGCAACGCTTCCATGGCTCAGGCTCCGTACACGAGGGTGGTCAAGAACCCCCAAATTCTGTCCAAAACTGCGATATATACGGTCCCCAGAGCGCTGGCGACCACAACCACGACCGTACCGTTCAGCACCGCTTCGCGAGTCGGCCAAGTGACCTTGGAAAGCTCAGCGGCCACTTCGCTCGCCCAGACCCGTACCGCGGCCCGGCGATAGGACTGAATGACACCAAGCGCTCCGCCTACGGCGCCGACCGCGAGCGCGGCGCTGTCGCGCTGCTCCTCGGAATAGCTGACGAGCTGGGGCAAAGCGCGTACGGCAGCGGGCCAACCGGAAAGACTATTCCAGCAAAGCGCGAGTACCTTGCTCAGCACAAACGCGCCAACAATCCCCGCCAAGAAGAAGGCGGCGTGAACATAGCGCTCAGACCCCAGGCTCGATGCTTCAGTCTCCGTCGCGGCATCGACGTTGCTGCCTTCTACTTGAATGGCCGAAGACTCAGCATCCGCCGCCTCGCGCTCCTCAGAAGCTTCGATGGACGAGCCTTCGGCGTCGCCCGCTTCGGCGTCGTCTCGGTTCTCGTTATCGTTGTCGTCGGAGGTGGCCATCGTTCTTGCTTCTTCTTCTTAACTTCCGGCAGGGGCGGAGAGACTCGAACTCCCGGCCAGCGGATTTGGAATCCGCTGC
>JANNWK010000453.1:0-1567 GCA_031408355.1 Myxococcales bacterium | reverse complement strand
GGAACGCCGGGGAACCCTCCGGCTCAAGGGCTGCCGGCGGAAGTGCAGCGGCTCTGCCCGCCAGAAGGGCTCGACGAGAGCAGGCCGGTCAAGGACCTCACGCAGCATGAAGTGCTCACGTGGTGCAACTGGTACGGAGATCCCAGCGGCGCCCCCCGACCCGAAGTGGTCGAGGGCTTTGGCACCGAGCTCTACGCCACATCCGCCATCAACGTGGGTCTGGCGGTGTGCATGCCGCACCTCCCGACCGAACTCTGCGTCAGGAATTTCGCTGCACTCGCCGACTGCGGCACCACGCTGGGGGATCTGGATGATTGCGTCGAAACGATCCGTGCCATGGGCGGGCGACCTGGTGGCTGGGTGGGTCACGGCTGCGCACCCTTGCTCGCCCACCCCAGCTGCGCAGGCCTGATCGTCTCCACGGATTGCGTGCTCCCGCTTAAGTGACGCAGGCGCGGCGTTCCAAGGGGATCGGATGGCCGGCTGCACGAGCCTCAGTACGTGAAACTTGAACGTTACTGACACCGACGGACAAGCGCTCGTCAAAGGTGCGAAGCGGCAGAGCACCATTGCGACGCGCTGACTCCAAGATGAAGAAATTCGAGAAGTCCGCAGGCCCTTTTTCGTATGACGAACGCCCGGACCGAGGGCTTCAACGGCAAGGCTAAGCTCGTGACTAGAAGGGCTTACGGGTATAAGAGCTTCCGAAACTATCGGCTCCGGCTCCTAAACTCCTGCGCCTCAACAGAAATCTCTTCGCACCCACTACGAAGTGAGAAGAGCCGTCTGGTTGCCTTTCAGGAGCTTTTGGGCCGCAATCTGAGCCAGGGGCGCAAGGCACTGGAGACGCTCTGCTTACAGGCCCATTACGCTTCACGCCGACACAAACGACCAACGGCCGCCGGTACCTCATTGAGGGCTCGGCGGCCGTCGAATCGATGTTCACTACTGAGAGCGTCCCCAAGGGGATTCGAACCCCTGTTACAGCCTTGAAAGGGCCGTGTCCTGGGCCGGGCTAGACGATGGGGACGTGCGGCAAGGGGCCGGGAAGATAGTGTGCGCTGAGGCCTTCGACAACGAGAAAAGGGACTATTTTCGGAGCGGCGAGGATTGGAGGAGGCGGGGAGATTTAGCTATGGTCCCCGCCGTGCAGAGCCATTCGTCCGAGCCCGGAGCGACAAAGGGCGGAATTTCGCCTGGCTCAGAGGGGCGTGCCGGCTCGGGGAGCGCGGTCGCGCCGCCAGCTGAGCCGCCCTTTACGCTGATCTTGGTGTTGTTTGTGCTGTCGGGAGCCACCGGCCTCATCGATCAGCTGTGTTTCTCGAAGTACCTCTCGTACGTGGTGGGCTCGACGGCGCACGCGGTGAGCGCGGTGCTGTCGGCTTTCATGACGGGGCTCGCGCTGGGCGCTTTTCTTGGGGGGCGCTACTCGCGCAAGGTGCGGCGGCCGTTGCTTGCCTACGGCCTGCTTGAACTCGTGGTGGCGGTGACGGTGGCAGCGTCGCCGTATGCCTTTCAAGCGCTGGCGCCGCTGTACGCGAGCGTCGCCCGTGCCGCGCCGGAGTCC
>JANNWK010000452.1:0-3242 GCA_031408355.1 Myxococcales bacterium | reverse complement strand
CCTTGCCTGCCATCGAGCTGGCGCGCAACAAGGCCCAGGTCATGGGCGACGTGAGCGTCAGCTACAGGGTAGCGGGGGATGGAAGTCTGGAGCTCGAGGAGGGCCTTTACACCCACGCCTTGACGCTCCACCCCGCGCTAGGGGGCGACGAGCGCGTCCTCTTGTTAAGCGAAATGGAGCGACTGCTTTGCTCGGGCGGGCAAGCGGTGATCGCCCTGCCGCTACGCGGTTCCTTCCAGGAGATCGTGGATCTGTTCCGTGAGTACGCGCTCAAGCATGACGATAGCGATTTTTCCAAGGCGGTGGAGGCCGCCATGCTCGCGCGTCCAAGCATTGAATCGTTGTCGGACGAGCTGGAGCGGGTAGGACTCGTGGACGTTGACGTCGAGATCCGACAGACGAGCCTGACGTTCGACAGCGGCCGCGCGTTTGTCGAGGATCCGGTCAGTCGCCTGCTCATTCTGCCTGACGTCAAGGCCTGGATCGGCGTGGACGACGTGACCAAGCCGTTGGCCTACGTGCGCGACGCAATCGATAAGTACTGGTCTGAAGGCAAGTTGGAGCTCAGCCTGAACGTCGGCTGCGCCAGCGCCCGCAAACCCTGAGGCCGCAGGGCTGCTCCGATGAATCAGCCTTCGCGACTGCCGCTTCTGCTCAGTGGGCTCTGGCTGCTTCCTTGCTGCGCCAAAAGCGACCCTGTGCGTGAGTTGTCCTTGGAGTTGCCGGAGACGATCATTTCGAAGGATCCCGTCGTCGCCCAGGCGCGCGTCACGTACCAAGACGGTACGCGCGAGCAGCTGCGAGGCGAGCAACCGTTTCAGCTCACTCCGAATGATCTGGCCAAACTGGGAAAGCAGGGCGCCGTCAGCTGCGCCCGCTCGGGCGAGGGGACGCTCACGCTCTTGGTCGCGGGGGTGACAGGGCGAGCCAAGGTTTCTTGCAAGCTCGTGGCCAGCCTGGAGCTGCCGGACAAGCTGCGCATCGACGTCAGCGCTGGCGACTTCGATCCCAAGCTGAAGGTGCTCGACCAGGCCGGCCGGGAACTCGAGCTTCCCGTCAGCCTGAACTCCGACAAGGGCGGCGTGGTCCAAGCGCGGGGCGGGCTCTTGTCGCCGATGCGTGTGGGCAGCGCCAAGCTGACTGCCAGGGCCGGGCAAGTAGTGAAGACCGTGGACGTCGAGGTGGTGCGCAGCCTGAGGCCCGAGCTGCTACCGGTCGATCAGAACCGGCGAATCCACTTCACGCTCGAAGCGGGCAAATACCAGCTCTCGTTGGTCTTGCCTTCCGCCCACCCAGTGAGCATCGCCTGGCTGGGTGCGCCCTACTGCGCCTACAAGGGGCACGGCGCTGCGCATGTTTCGACCTGTACGCTGCAGTCCAAGGGCGGCGTGTCCTTCGACAATCCGGCGTTCCTCAGCACAGGTCAGAAGACGCCCTCGCTCGAAGGCGTGACGCTCTACGAGGTGCCGTGAGCTGCCAAGGTGCTGGGCGCTGAGCCCTACTCGTCTTCGGCCGGGAGGTCGCGGTAGTCCTGCAGGGCGCGGCGAATCACCGAGAGGGCGTGCTGCCGGTCGTAGAGCTCGTCCACCTGAGCCAGTTTCCGTTCAAGCACCTTGTAGTCCAGAAAGAATCGTCGCAGCTCTTCCATAACGTGCGGGGCCAGGCTGCTCGGATCGTGGACGTCAGTGAAGGCGGGGTCGTCGATGGCCACGGCGATGATCTTGTCGTCCACGCCCTTGTCGTCGACCATCGGGAAGCCCGCGATAGCGCGAGCGCGAACCAGCGTCAGCGGCATCACCGGCTCCTGCATCAGCACCAGGACGTCCAGCGGGTCGCCGTCTCCGCCGTGGGTCCGCGGGATGAAGCCGTAGTTCGCGGGATAATGCACCGAGCTGTAGAGGACCCGGTCGACCACCAGGATCCCGAGCCGCTTGTCGAGCTCGTACTTGATCTTGGAACCGCGAGGGATCTCGATAATCACCGGAAACCAGGCTTCGATCTCGTCCGGTACCGGCACATCGTGCAGCGGGTGCATGGGCTCAAGGGTGGGGTAGACCAGGCGGCCAGTCAACGGCGCCCTGCGGCGCCACCCCGTCGAAGCGGCCATACTGCGTCGCCGTACTCGCGTGCTAGGGTCGCCCGACCAAAAACGCATGGCACACCCACTCGCCGGACAGGCCGCACCCCCTGAGCTGCTTATCGACGCCGACAGGCTAACCGCGGCCTACTACGACAGACTGCCGGATCCGGCGGATCCCACTCAACTGGTCAGCTTTGGCACCAGTGGGCATCGCGGCTCGCCCGAGGACGGCAGCTTCAATGAGCTGCACATCCGAGCGGTGACGCAGGCCATCTGTGAATACCGGAAGCGCGTCGGCACGACCGGTCCGCTGTTCCTTGGCAAGGATACCCACGCGGTTTCTGGTCCGGCCGAGCGCACCGCGCTCGAGGTGTTGGCGGGCAACGGCGTCGAGGTGATGCTGCAGGACCGCTTCACCCCCACCCCCGCCGTTTCTCACGCCATCATCGGCTACAACCGGTCGAAGCCAGCGCGGCTGGCGGATGGAATTGTGGTCACTCCGTCGCACAATCCGCCACGGGACGGCGGCTTCAAGTACAACCCGCCGAGCGGCGGCCCAGCGGACACGGACGTCACCGATTGGGTTCAGGCTCGCGCCAATGATCTGATCCGGGCCAAGGGCAACGGCGTGAAGCGGCTCAGCTACGAGGCTGCCCGCTCGGCCCGCACCACGCGCAGCCACGACTACCTGTCCGCCTACGTGGCTGACCTGCCGAACGTGGTCGATATCGACGCTATCCGGAGCACGCGCCTGAGCATGGGCGCCGATCCGCTCGGCGGCGCGAGCGTTGACTATTGGGAGCGCATCGCCGACGACCACGAACTCGAACTCACGGTCGTCAACGCCAAGACCGATCCAAAGTTCGCTTTCATGACTCTCGACCATGACGGCAAGATCCGCATGGATTGCTCGAGCCCTCACGCCATGGCCAGCTTGATCGAGCTGCGCAACAGTTACCAATTAGCCTTCGGCAACGATCCGGACGCCGATCGTCATGGGATTGTCTCGCCGAGCGCTGGGCTCATGAACCCGAATCACTATCTGGCCGTCGCGATTCAGTACCTGCTGACGCACCGCAAGGCCTGGAAGAAGTCGGCGAAGATCGGTAAAACGCTGGTCAGCAGCCTGCTCATCGATCGCATCGCCAAGGACCTAGGCAGA
>JANNWK010000451.1:0-10327 GCA_031408355.1 Myxococcales bacterium | reverse complement strand
CGGCCGTCTCAGGCGCCCGAACGCCGATGCGAATATTCGAGCGGTCCTCAAGCGGCGCAAGCTCGCGTTTTAGGCTCTGAAATCCGACGACGGTTCCCAGCGCGAGCGCGGCAAGTAGGGGCACCACCAACCAACGGCTGCCCATGAACCCGCCCAGAGCTCGACGGAAGCCAAAGGTCATGCCGCGGAAGAACGGCTCAGATTTTCGATGCAACCAACCCGGACGCACGCGGTGTTTGAGCAAGTAGCGGCACATCATGGGCGAAAGGCTCAACGCCACGAAGGCGCTGACCAGCACCGACCCGGCCACCACCGCGCCGAATTCGCGAAAGAGTCGACCCGTCAGGCCCTGCAGGAAGATGATCGGCAGGAATACGGCGCAAAGCGCGATCGTAGTGGACATCACGGCGGAGGAGATCTCGCGTGAGCCCTCGATGGCGGCCTGTTCCGGGGACTGCCCGCGCTCAATCTTCGAATACACGTTCTCGAGCACGACGATCGCGTCGTCGCAAACCAGGCCGATCGCGAGTACCAGCCCAACCAGCGTCAGCACGTTGATCGAGAAGCCCGCGACGTACATGATGAAGAATGTCGAGACGATGCTGACCGGAATGGCCAGCACTGGAATGACCGTGGCTCGCCAGTCACGCAAGAACGCGAAGATGATCAGAGCCACCAAGAGGAAGGCAACGAGCAGCGTCTCCTTGACCTCCGCCACTGATTTACGGACGTAGCTGGTAAAATCGTAGCCGATCTCCGCCTTGTATTCGCGCGGCAGGACGCGCTTGATCTGCTCGAGCCGTCTATAGAATTCGTCGGCAATGGCGATAGCGTTGGTGTTGGGCTGAGGGATCAGCGCCACGCCCACCATGGGGACCCCGAGCGCACGCACTCCCGTGCGCAGGTTCTCAGCCGAAAGCTCGGCCCTCCCGACGTCTGAAAGCGAGATCGTGCGTCCGTTCTCGTTTCGCAGGCTGAGACGATTGAACTCCTCGGGAGTGCTGAGGCGCGCCATCGCGCGAAGACCCATCTCTGTGCTTGCGCCCTCGATGCGGCCGGCCGGCACGTCGACGTTCTCGCGAGCCAACGCCTGTTGCACATCCGAGGGGGTCACGCGGTGCGACGCCATGCGCTCAGGGTCGAGCAAGAGCCTCATGGCGTAGCGCTTGTCACCAAAGATGCGCACGCTGGCGACGCCCGGGATCGTCTGCACCCGTTCCTTGACGATCGTGTCAGCCACGTGGGCGACGTCGTAGATGCTCTTCTGTTCACTTTGTAGGGTCATGAACACGATGGGCGTCGAATCGGCATCGGCTTTCTCGACAACCGGCGGATCCACATCTACGGGCAACGAGCGCCGAGCGACCGACACTTTGTCGCGCACGTCGTTGGCGGCGGCGTCCATCGACACTGAAAGCTCGAATTCCACGCGAATTTGGCTCTGCCCGTCGCGCGAGGTGCTGTTCATCGTGCGAATTCCAGCCACGCCGCTGATGCTCTGCTCGAGCGGCTCGGTGATCTGAGAGGAAATAACCTCCGGGCTTGCGCCGGGATAGCTCGTGGTCACCGTCACGACGGGCGGATCCACCGCCGGGTACTCACGGACACCGAGGAACGAAAAGCCGACCACTCCAAACAACACAATCACCAGCGACATCACGACCGCCAGCACGGGCCGCCGAATGCTGACCTCGGCGAGCGTCACCGTTTCCCCGGCGCCCGAGGCAGGAGCTTCGCGCCGTCCCTCACGCGCAGCAGGTTGCTCACGATCAGCTGGTCTCCTGGCTTCAGCCCCGACAGGATCTGCACCCGCTCCGCAGTGCGCGCGCCCACCTCGACCGTCACGGAGCGAGCAACGTCGCCCCGCGCCACAAACACGCGCCGTCCGTCCACGCCGGGGACGACGGCGAGGCTGGGCACCAGAATGGCTTGTTCGGTGTGAAGCGGGACTTCCACGCTGGCAAACGTGCCGGGCAGCAGCTGAGGCTGATTCTCGATCAGCCCCCGGACCAGGATGCTGCGCGTCGCCTTGTCGACCGTGGGCTCTTGCGCGACAATTTTGGCCACTAGCCGGGGACTCCCGCCCGCAACCTTGAAGCTGAACTCGGCGCCCACGGGCAGCTGCCCGGCGTAGCGTTCAGGCAGCGTGAAGTCGAGCTTGAGCGTGGAGGTGTCTTGGAGCGTTGAGAGCACGGTGCTCGGAGTCACCCAGGCGCCAACACTGACCCGGCGCAGGCCGAGCTTGCCGGCGAACGGGGCGCGAATCACCGTCTTGGCGAGCGTGACGCCGAGCACGGCTCGCTGGGCGTCTGCCGCGTCGGCGTTCGCCTGCGCCGTGTCGAGGTCTTGCTGGGTGGAAAGTCCCTCGCTGAGAAGCTTCTGCCCTCGCGAAAGCGTGGCCCGCGCCAGACGTGACTGCACCTCGAGTGAGGCGAGCTCGGCGCGAAGATCGGCGGCGTCAAGCACGAAGAGCACGTCCCCCTTCTTGACCAGGGAGCCCTCGTCAGCGCGAACCTTGAGCAGCCGTCGACCCAGCTCACTGACAAGCTCGACTGATTCACGCGCCAGGAGCGTACCGGTCGCCTGCACGTTGACTTGAAACGGCTCCAGCGCCACTTCGACGACCTCGACCTGAATCGGAGGTGAACCGGCGAACGCGGAGCTTGCGGGGGCGCTAGCCCTAGCTTGGGGGGCTGAGCTTCGCTGCCACAAGTAACCGCCGAGCGCAGAGAGCGCCAACACGGCGCCAAGCGAGAACGGGACGGTCAGGCGCATCGCTGCGAGGATCTGCGGCAATTCCGGGACGTTGACAAGCCTGGGGCGCCCAGAACTTGGCTCAATCGGCTGCCAAATCGGCCAGCTCTGCCTCCAGGGCCTCCCATTTGGCGATCAGGGCGTCGATGTCCGGGCCCAGCGCCTGCTCCTCACGTTCAAGCTCCGCGATCCTGGCTTTCGGGGTTTTCTCGTAGAACCCGGGCTCGCACCACTGGGCCTGGAGGAACGCCTTGCGGGCTTCGGCCGCCTCAATCGCCCGGACGGCCTCGTCACGCAGCGCTGGCAGCTGCTTTTTTCGATTCTTGCGGCGCTTCTGCTCCTCCCACGTGCCGCCGCCTTTCACGAGCGGCGCGGCACTGAGCTTTTCTTGTTTGGCCCTGAGGGCCACCTGCTCGCCGTCCAGGTGATCGTCGCCGCAGCGCGCCAGGTATTCGTCGTACGTGCCAGGAAAGTCGCGAAACCCTTGGTCGGTCACCTCCAGGATCCGCGTGGCGAGCGCCGACACGAACGCGCGATCGTGCGACACGAACAGGACGGTACCCTCAAAGCCCGAGAGCGCCGTCACCAGCGCGTCAATGGCTTCAAGATCGAGGTGGTTGGTCGGTTCGTCGAGCACCAGCACGTTGGGCTTCTGAACCATGATTCGACAGAATACGAGCCGCGCAGCCTCACCCCCCGAGAGCGTGCCCACGGGCTTCTGGACATCGTCGCCGGAGAAGAGCATCCGCCCCAGATGCCCGCGCACGGTGCTGGCCCCTTCCTGGGGGATAGTGTCCCAAATCACCTGCAGTGGCGTGGTACGCGGATCCGCCAGTAGCTCATGATGATCCTGAGCGAAGTAGCCGACGCGCACTTCATGACCCCACTTCGTGCTTCCGGAATCAGCCTCAAGGCTGCCAGTGGCGATCTTCAATAGCGTCGACTTGCCGAGCCCGTTGGGTCCGATGATCGCCACGCGCTCGCCTCGCCGAACCAACAGAGAAACGTCGGTGAGTACGCGCTTCGGGCCGTAGGCCTTGGCCAGCTTAGAAAGCTCCAGCACCTCCTTGCCGCTCGGCCGCTCCGGAATGAACTTGAACGCGGGGGTGCGCCGCGAGCTCGACTCCAGCTCCTCCACCTCGATCTTCTCGATCTGCTTTAGGCGGCTTTGTGCTTGGCGCGCCTTAGTCGCCTTGGCGCCGAAGCGCTCCACCCAGGCCCGCTTCTCCGCGATCGTCGCCTCCGCCCGGGCAACACCGGCTTCCTTGCGTCCGCGCACCTCGGCCTTCTCTCGCACGAAGCTGCGGTAATTCCCGGGGTAGAGCGTGATCGTGCCGTAGTCGACGTCCAGAATGTGCGTGGAGATATTGTCGAGGAAGCGCTGGTCGTGAGAGATGACCACCGCGCAGCCACGGTAGCCCACCAGAAACTTCTCAAGCCAACGAATCGACAAGATATCGAGGTGGTTGGTCGGTTCATCGAGCATCACCACGTCAGGGCCGCCGATCAGCACTTGGGCCAGCAGCACTCGCAGCTTGAAGCCCCCCGAGAGCGTGCCGAGCGGCTGATGGTGCACCGCCACCGGGATGCCTAACCCCTCCAGAATGTGACTGGCGCGAGCCTCCAACGTGTAGCCATCGTGGGCGGCGATGCGATCCTCCAGTTCCGCGAGCCGGGTCGCATCTGGCTGCTCTGCCTGAGTCAGCCTGGCCTGTTCGGCCAGAGCGGCGCTGACGATCTCGTCCCCAGCCATCGCCACCTGCAAGATGGCTTCGGCGTCGCTGAGAAATCGGTCCTGCCGCAGCACGCCGACGCGCGCCTCCTTGGGTTGCACGACTTGACCATCGCTGGCGGGTTCGTCACCACACAGGATCTTGAGGAAGGTCGTCTTGCCAGAACCGTTGGCACCGACCAAACCGTAGCGAGCCCCCTTGACGAGCTTGTGCGTCACCGCTTCAAAGAGCGTGCGGGCTCCGTAGGACTTTCCGAGGTTTGAGATACCAATCATCCGGGCGACGCCGGACATACCCGTTTCGGCCAGCAAGACAAGGGGGATTCGTGACCACCCCCGAGCGGTCGCGCTGGGCTAGGCTCCGAGCGTGAACTTTGCTCCCTCCAGCAGGTCCCGCCTGACGCGCCACGACCTGCCGCGGTTCGCAGCCGATAGCCTGTTCAACCGCATCGCGCGCAGCCTTTGCAAGGCGGAATGCGTGCCTCGCAAAGAGCTATTCGAGGCCTGGGAGGTCGCGCGTAGGGCCCGCCGTCGCTTTCGCGGAGGCCGCGTGCTCGACCTCGCCTGCGGTCACGCGCTCGTGGCACAGCTCATGCTTATCCTGGACGACTCGTCCCCAGAAGCGCTCGCCGTCGATACCCGGTTGCCGCTGAGCGCCGAGCGCGTCGCGCAATGCTTGCAGCAAGAATGGCCACGGCTGACGGGACGGGTTCGCCTCGTTGAAGGCCCACTTGAGAGCATCGCTGCCACGGCCGACGACGTGATCGTCTCCTGCCACGCTTGCGGTCGCCTCACTGACGACGTGCTGGACTTGGCTATCGGCGCGCGGGCCCAAGTGGTCGTACTGCCGTGCTGCCAGTCCGCTGCTGCGTGCGATCTCGGCGGGCTGTCGGGCTGGCTCGACTCGGCGCTCGCCATCGACGTCACGCGGGTCGCAAGGCTGCGAAGCGCTGGCTACCGCGTGCACACTCAAGCCATCCCCAGCGCGATCACTCCAAAGAACCGGCTGGTCCTCGGCGAACCCTCGGGGTGAGGCTGCCTTGGCAGGCAACCCGGCGAGCCGCCGTCGCCCGTGTTAGCCTGCGCGGCCAGTCCCCATGACGACGCGCTCCTCGGGTTTGAAGGTCTTCTCAGGCAGCTCGCACCCAACCTTGGCAGGCGAGATCTGCGCGCGGCTGGGGCTTGAGCTGGGCCGGGCCAGTACGAAACGCTTCTCCAACGAGAACCTGAAGATCCGCATCGAAGAGAACGTGCGCGAGCAGGACGTATTCGTAGTGCAGACGGCTTGCCCGCCGCTCTCCGAGCACATCGTAGAGCTCTTGATCATGCTCGACGCGCTCAAACACGCCTCAGCCAAGCGAGTGACCGCGGTCATTCCCTATTTCCCCTACGCGCGCAGCGACAAGAAGGACGAACCGCGCATCTCGATCTCTGCGCGGCTGATGGCGGACCTGCTCGCCACTTCGGGCGCGGACCGCGTGCTCACGATGGATCTACATTCGCCTCAGATCCAAGGATTCTTCTCGATTCCGGCGGATCAGCTGACGGGCGTGCCGGCGCTGTGCGAGCGACTCAAGCGGGACGACCTATCGAACACGGTGGTCGTGGCGGCCGATGTAGGGGAGGCGAAAGATGCCGGTCGCTTCGCCAAGCGGCTCGAGCTACCGCTCGCGCTGATCGACAAGCGCCGCAGCGGGGACGACGAGAACGCCAAGCCAATGCACGTGATCGGCGAGATCGCAGGGCGAGACTGCCTGCTGGTCGACGACGAGATCGCGACCGGCGGCACGCTTTTTAACGCCACGGACTTCTTGCTCGAACGCGGGGCACGTTCGGTGTCCGCGGCCGTGGTTCACCCAGTTCTCTCCGGTCGCGCGATGGAGAGGCTGAAAAGCTCTCGGCTAGAGCGGCTTTTGGTCACCAACACGCTGCCGATCCCGGCCGCCGGTCTTTCGCCGAAGATTGAGGTGTTGTCACTGGCTCCACAGCTGGCAACCGCCATCCTACATATTCACGATGGCAGCTCGGTCTCCGAGCTCTTTACCTAGCTTCGCGGCGCTTGGCCGCAAGCCCGAGGTGCCGTAGCGCTCCCGCCACGTGGGTGGCCATCGCGCACAAGGGCGCCTGACCCGGCTCCTCGAAGACGAGGTAGTCACGCGCGATGACGTCGTAGCCCGCCAGGTGCCGAACGTGGCGGAGGGTCGCGCCATCGGGCAGCCCGAGCGCACTTTGGCGCACGCCGCCCGCCTCAGCGTCGAAGGGCGCGCCGTAGCGGGCCATGACGCCGCGCAGTGCTCCCGCCGGTAGCGCGAGCGACCCGTCGTCGCCAACGAGCAAAAGCACGCCCTCGAGCACGCGCAAGAACACGGCCGAGAGCTCGCCGTTCGCGTTGATGAACTCGTGCACCTTCAACATCTCAACTTCCACGAAGCGAGCGTACAGAAACCTGCGGAAGCGAGCCAGAATCGCGTCGCGCGCCGTGGCTTGCTAGGCTGAATGGACGCCATGCCCGAGTCGCCTCTCAGACCTCAGAGCGATGCCCGTCCGGCGTCGGCTCCCGACATCGAAAGCTGGGCGACGGACTACGTGCTGAGTCAGAAGCTGGCCTTCAAGCTCGCGCCCCCTGCCCCACCGGCAAACTTCGGCTCGTCCGCGGTCCCGCTACGCCTGGCGCAGCCGGGACGTCCGCCAGAGCTCCGTCCGGCGCGCCGCGGCGAGCGCACGCCGAAGCAGGAAGCGCTGCAGGAGCCCCACTTCCGAGCGCGGGCACTGCACGCCTTCTTCCACCACGAGCTGCAGGCAGCAGAGCTCATGTGCTGGGCGCTGCTGGCGTTTCCAGACGCAGAGCCTGAGTTCAAGAAGGGCGTGCTGGGCATCTGCCTGGACGAAATCCGTCACATGAACCTGTACGCTGAGCGCATTCGAGCGCTCGGTTCGGAGCTCGGCGCGTTCGGAGTGCGCGACTGGTTTTGGAAGCGCGTGCCCGCCTGCCGCACGAAGCTAGAGTTCGTGGCCGTCATGGGCATGGGCCTTGAAGCCGCCAATCTGGAGTACGCCGCCGATTTCGCAGCCCGATTTCGCCTGGCCGGCGATGAGCTCGGGGCGCGCGCGCAAGAGCGAGTCGCAGCGGAGGAAGTCGCGCACGTGGCGTTCGCGACACGCTGGTTCAAACGCTGGACGGGCGGCTGCCGCTTCGAGGACTGGGCGGGCCAGTTGCCACCGCCCATTTCTCCGTGGGTGCTGCACGGACGGCCGCTTGCGGAAGTCGCTCGGCTTCGCGCCGGAATGCCGGCTGAGTTTCTGGCGGCGCTGCGAGCCTACGTGCCCGATCCGAAGGGGCGCACGCCTGAGCCCGTAGCATGACGCGCCGATTCGTCTGGCGGCTCAACCTCGACGCCGAGCTCGAGTTAGCCCGGGGCCACGCGGGCTATATGCCCCAGCGAAAGTTGCTGCTGCAGTTGGCCGAGCACGGCAAGAGCGCCGAACGGCTCGTCGGGCCGAACGACGTGCTGCTTTCTGCACTCACGGCTCTTGGGGACTACACGGGACGCGCCTGGTGCCCGACGCCTTTGGCGCTGGCCGAGCTGCGGGCTGCGGGCGTGGAGCCAGAGCCGCACCCCGACGCAGCCACGCTCCGGCGCGTGAATCATCGCTTGTTCGCGCATCAGCTTCAGGCGGGGCTCCCCGCTCAGACGTACTTGACGACACCGGACGCACTCGCCGAGCTGCTCGGAAACCATCCGGGTACCTGGCTGCTCAAGCGCCCGCTCGCCTTCGCCGGGCGCGGTCAACTGCGTGTCCGAGGAACCTTGTCCGAGAAGCAGCGCTCCTGGCTGGACGTTTCGCTCGCCCGCGACGGACTGCTCGTCGAGCCGCTGGTAGAGCCCACTTTGGAGGTCAGCCAACACGGCTTCGTGTGGCGCGACGGGCGCTATGAACTGGGCCAAGCTTGCACCCAGCTCGTCAGCGCGCGCGGAGTCTTCCGCGGCGTGCGCCTGAGCGCCCCCGGCGAGCTCTTGCCGGACGAGCTGAGAGCGCTGGCTGGGCAGTCGGAACGCGTCGCTCAGGCCTTGCACCAGGCCAGCTACTTCGGCCCCTTCGGGATCGACGGCTACCGCTACGTGCTTGGAGACAAGCGCGGATTCTGCGCGCTGAGCGAGATCAACGCGCGCTACACGCTCGGCTTCGTCACTGGCTTCCCGCGTCACCCGAGCGAGCTAACGCTCGAGTAGATTCAAGCGGGCACGCGGGTCTTCATGCTGTCCACGGCGTGGACCGGGGCAAGGTCCCCCTTCATCAGGTGCGAGATGGCCCCATAGACGAGGCGCTGGCTCTCGAGCATGCCCAAGCCGAGGAAGGCCGGCGACACGACCTCGATCGAGAAGTGGCCGCCGCCACCGTTCACGGTCGCCTGAGAGTTGGGGATGGCAGCTTCGATGGCCTCGCGCAGCGCGTCGACCACGGAACCCTTGAAATCGGTGGGATGAGATGACATGGGGCTAGTACCTGGGGACCGAAGCATCCACGCTCTGTGACCAAGCGTCGATGCCACCGGTCAAATTGAAAACCTTCTTGAAGCCGCGAGCCACCATCTGCTCGGCGACCGCTCGACTGCGCGTGCCGTGATGGCAATAAAAAGCGATCGGGGTGCTCGGGTCGAGACCCTGGAGGTGGTGCTCCATCCCGGCCGAATCAAGCGATCGGCCGGCGGCAATCCGGGCGATCGCGCTCTCGCTCTCGGGTCGCACATCAAATAGCTGAATCTCACCGCGATCCAGCCGCCCCTTGGCATCGTCCGGCGACAGCTCAACGACCTTCGGTGGCTGGTTCGGGTTCTCGATTTTGAAACCGCCACTTGCGCCGTCCACAAAGCCGATGCTGACGCCTTCCGCGAGGGCGGCGCTGGCGCGGGCGACGTGAAGGACCAGGCCCGCCAGCGGGACCTGCAGATCGCCCGCTTCAGACGGACCGAAGAAGAGATCGTGTTCGAAGCTCGGGCTGATCTGCAACCGCAAGACATCCGAATCTCCCTCCGCCATCGCGGCCTTGAACGCCTTCACGGCGGCATCGCTCACGCTGATTCGAGGAACCTTGAGCACCGAGACCGGCGCGGGCGCACCGAGCAGCCGCGATAACTCACCCGAAGATTTCAGGTCCCGCACAATGTCGCAACCGCCGACGAACTTTCCGTCGATGTAGAGCTGCGGGATGGTGGGCCACTGTGAGAAATCCTTGATTCCGTCGCGAAGCGCGGCCGAGCTCAAGACGTCGTGGGTCTGATAGCTGGGCGCGAGCTCGTCCAGGATTTGGACGACCTGGGCGGAAAATCCACACTGCGGTGCGCGGCGCGTGCCCTTCATGAAGAGGACGACGCGATCGCTCGCAATGAACCCGGATATCTGCTGCCGAACTGCTTCACTCAGTGCCATGACTGCCTCGCAATCGCTACGCCGGCCTGGGTCATAGCCCAAACGCCATCCCGGGGGGAGCGATCTCCGTCGGGCGCGGAGCGAAGCGAGCGACCGTGAAGCGACAGCACCCGCTGACTTTTCGAGACTAATCGCCCACTTTTCTGGGTTGTCGCACTTGGCGGAGCGCCGCCCCTGAGCTAAGAAAGCCTAGGTGAGCATGAGCATAAAGAGCGCCCGCAGCAGTCTTGTCCCGCTGGCAGCCCTGGCTTCGGCCCTCGGGGTCCTCGCAGCTGCGCCGGACGCCGAAGCCAAGCGCACGGGGATGAACCTCGCCTGTCACAACTGCCACGAGGGCCCCAACCACCCGGAGGTCCACGCGGAGCTCTCCGCCAATCGTGTTGAGGCGGGGCAGAGCATCGTGGTCACCGTC
>JANNWK010000450.1:0-7157 GCA_031408355.1 Myxococcales bacterium | reverse complement strand
GCGATCTGAAGCCCGCCAATCTGTTCCTGACTCGCCGGGCGGATGGCTCGAAGTTCGTGAAGGTGCTGGATTTCGGGATCTCCAAGACGCTCATCAGCGCCTCAGGCTCGCAGCCGGACATGTCGCTGACCAAGACTTCGTCTGTGATGGGCTCGCCCCTATATATGGCGCCGGAGCAGATGCGCTCGACTCGAAACGTCGACGCTCGAGCCGACATTTGGGCGCTCGGCGTGATCTTGTTCGAGCTCTTGAGCGGGAAAGTGCCGTTCGAGGCGACGACCATGCCTGAGCTCTGCGCGATGGTGCTCACCGAGGCGCCACCTCGCTTGACTGAGCTGCGGGCCGACGTGCCAGCAGGGCTCAGTGCTGCGATCGAGCGCTGTTTGCGGAAGGATCCGGCGGAGCGCTTTGCTAACCTGTCGGAGCTGACCCACGCGCTCGCGAGCTTTGCACCGGCTCGCTCGCGGGTTTCGGTGGAGCGGGTGGCGCTCGTGCTCCGCGCCGCGGGCATCGAGAGCCGAGGTCCGCTGTTGGCTTCGCCACTCGCCGAGGCGGAGAGTTCACGCGACGGGGATTCCACGAGTGCCGCGTGGAGCCCGTCCTCCACCGGGAGCGCAGAGCGCGTGAACAAGCTGGCGCTCGGGGCGCTGCTGGCTGCAGTGGTCGCTGCTGCTGGGTTGGGTCTCATCGTCGTTCGACGCGGCCAGTCGCCTGCGGCCGTCGAAACGGCGCCGTCGATTGTGACGCCGGCCCAGGCAGCCGTTCCAGCGCTGGCTGCCTCGCCCAGCTTGAACACACCGGAGGGCGCGCCCGATGCGCAAGTGGCTGCCCAGGCTCAGCCGCTCGTCCCCACCCCAAGCGCGTCGGTCGCCCCCGCAACCGCGGTTCGGCGCTTCGCGAGCCCCACGCCCAAGCGCGAGAAACCGGCTGCGGCGCCGCTCGCCACGCCCGCCGCCGCGGTCGCGCCGTCGCCCGCTCCTGTCCCCAAGAGAAACCCGCTCAACGTAGGCCTCAAATGAAGCGTTCTCGGTTCGGTCGTCGTCGGGGAAGTGTCGGGTTGCTGCTGGTCTTGAGCCTGAGCGCGCAGCCGTCGCTAGCTCAGAAGGCCAAGCAGGGCGGCAAGCGCCCAGCGCCGGAAGCGGCAGCGGTAGCGGCGGCGCCCAGCGGGCCCAAGTCGCTGTCCGATACGTTGACCGGCGAGGCGAAGGCCGCGCTGGAGGCCGGCAAGCTCCTCTACGGTGACGGCGACTTCGCTGGCGCGGGCGTGAAGTTTCTGGCGGCCTATGCCTCCAGCAAGGATCCGCGTTTGCTCTGGAACATGGCGGTCTGCGAAAAGGGCTTGCGCCACTATGCGCGAGTCCTTGAGCTGGGCCAGCGCTATCTTGAGCTGGGAGGGGAGTTGCTCAGCGAGGCAGATCGGGTCGAGGCCACGGAGCTGCTGGCTGCTATCGACGCCTTCACGGTCAG
Organism: Myxococcales bacterium; assembly: GCA_031408355.1. GTDB lineage: Bacteria > Myxococcota_A > Polyangia > Polyangiales > Polyangiaceae > PMG-095. Next base: position 5,690 of record JANNWK010000450.1, on the reverse strand, counting down.
CCTGACCTTGACGGTCAACGAGCCTGGCGCGTCGGTCTCGATCGACGGCGCCCCCGTCGGCAGCACACCGCTCGAAAAGCCTGTTGTGGTGGATATTGGCACGCGCGAGATCGCTGTGACCAAGCCTGGCTTCAAGCCGTTTCGAAGCAGCGTGCCTGTCGGTGGCCAGAAACAGGCCTCGCTGAAGGTGACGCTCGAACCAGAAATGCATCGGGGGGAGCTCACGGTGAAGGCTCCGCGGGCTGCGTCGATCACGATCGATGGCAAGACGGTCGGCCACGGGCGCTGGACCGGTCAGCTCTCGAGCGGCGGTCACACCTTGCGCGTCGAGGCCCAGGGCATGCGCCCCTACCAGAGCGAGGTCGTCATCCAAGACGACGAGAAGCGCGGCGTCGACGTCGTGCTCGAGCCGGTCGCGGTCGCGGCGAAACCGCCGGAGAAGCACGGCCCCCTTTATGATCTCGAGAGCGGCTTTCGCACCGGCTATGGGCTGGCCAGTACGAGCACCGAGCGCTGCGGTGACAGCGCTGGCGGTGGCAGCGGCGGCTGCACCGGTTATGACACCCGGGACGTGCGCTTTATCCCGCTCGGGCTCGACATTGGCTACCGGCTAGGCCGGCCCACATACATCGGCATGTACGCCCAGTACGGTTGGCTCGACAAGTCCGAAACCTGCGGGATTGCGCGGCACGGCGCCGAACCGGACGACGCTGCGGACTCGAACACTCGCTACGGTTATACGAGCTGCCGGATGTTCAAGCTGGGGTCCGGCGTGGTGTTCCACCTCTTGCCTCGAACCATCATTGATCCGTATTTCGGTTTCGATATGGGTATTCAGGGCACGCTGGCCAAGTACCGAAGCTACGATCCCGTGACGGGTGACACCAGCGACGGCGCCGACAACCGCATCTACTTTCAGCCCGGGTTTCAGTTGGGCATCGATGTACATCCGGTACGAACCGTTGGCGTCGGACTATTCACCCAGATGGGTCCGAATTTTGGCGGCAACAACGGCAACGACAATCCGCAGAACAACAGCGGCAGCGACTGCACTCAGCCGGGTGCAGTGAACTGCCAACCCCGCAATGACTGTTCCAAGGGCACCTGCACCACGTCGGACAAGAGCGATCAGGCGTACATCCTTTTCGGAAGCCGCGTGGCTTACACCTTCCCATGACCCGGTACACACCTAAGCTCCGCTCCTTCGTGCTGGCTCTCGCGACCCTCAGCGCCTGTAGCGACTTCTTTGGCGAGGGGCCAGATCCGAGCCGAGCCGGGCGTTCCCGTGACGTCGGCGCGGGGGCCAGAGGCGGCACGGGAGGCGGCACAGTCGGCAGCATGGGGGGGGCCGGCTCCGCCTGCTCGGACGCCTGTTCCGAGGTCGTCAGTTGCCTTGCCAATGCCTGTCGCAACGAAGTTGAGCGCTGCCTGGGCCCCAACTTCGCCCAGGCTGAACCAGGCCAGGGCGAATGCCCCGAATACTTGGGCTGCGTTGCCGAATGCCAATGCGATCAAGCTTGCGCGAACGACTGCAGGCCCCAGGACACGGGCGCCTGCAGCAGTTGCCTAGGCGCAATGGCTTCATGCCAGCTACGCAACTGCTCGTCCCAGACTCAGGCCTGCGTGGACGCGGGGAGCGCGACCGAGGTCATCACGGATGAAATCAGTACTAGTGTTCGCGATCTGGCGCTGGACGACGAGTTTATCTACTTTACCACCTCCCAAGGCCTGGCCAGGATCGCCAAGACGGGCGGCACGGCGATGGGGCTACACGACCTCGCCAACGCCGGCGCATTGGCGGTGAGCGACGCCGGCGTTTACTTGGTGGACGATAGCGGGAGGGTCATCCGAGTGTCGAAGGACGGCTCGGAAAGCGTGACGCTCGTCGCCGCCGCGCAGGGCGGTGGCTCGGGCGCCATCGTCGTCGACGCAACCCAGATGTTCTACACGGTCGGCAACTTTCTGCGCCGCGCGCCCCTCGCGGGTGGCGGCGCTACCGAGCTGGCCAACGATGTGCGCCCGTCGGGTCAATCCAGCCTGCACGGGCTGGCGCAGGACGACGACGCGCTCTATTACGCCGCCCAAGGGCAGGGCGCGGGTCCGGCTAGGGTGCTGCGCAGGTTGGCCAAAGACCCGGCGGACGCGGGGGGAACCGGCGGCTCCGGTGGGGCCGGCGGCGCGAGCGACACACTGGCGACCACCACCGGCGATTTCGGAGCCGTCGCGTCGGACGGCGTGGCCGTGTACTTCACGGAGCTGAGCTCGGATGGCCTTTCCTCCAAGCTCGAAATCAAAAAGCTCGTGCTCGCGACCCGAAAGGTGAGCGTGGTCGCGGCTGGCACGCCGGACGGCGGGGGTCCGGGAGGAAACGCCGGGAGCGCGCTCGCGGTCGACGGAGGCTCGGTGTACTTCGGGCTCGTCCTCGGCTTGTTCAAGGTCACCGGAGCGGGCGGTCCGCTGAAGACCGTGGACGCCACGGCCTTCCCGCTGGCGTTGGCCTTCGACGAAACCTACGTGTATTGGAACGAACAGAGCGGGACCGGCGTGCTCAAGAAGACGCTCCGCTAACTCGCCTGTCCGAGGATCTGGACACCGCTCGAGCGGAGTGTCCGAAGGCGTGGTCAAGACGCCCTGCGCTGCCGCAAAACACTGCGGTTTATCGCTTGGCACGCCGCGTGCTTTAGCTCTCCTCGAAGTCGCGAGCCAGCCGGCACGCGCCAACGCCAACGCCAAGCCACCGAGGGTCCCCAGATGTTCTTCAATAGCCGCCGCCTCCTCCCGCTTTTCGCCGTCCTGTCACTCGCCGCCAGCGCCTGCTCGGCCAGCCAGGCCCGGCCCGCTCAGGCGAGCCTCGTGGCGGTTGAATGTGTCGGCGGCACCATTCAGAGCGAGGAAGACGCCGCTCGTTACCACGGCTGCACCGCGGTCACCGGGGACCTTCGGATCGTCGGCTCGGACCTACGCAACCTCAAGTCCCTGTCGAGCCTGAGGAGCGTCGCTGGAACCTTGCAGATCGCGAACAACGCCCAGCTCGTCAGCCTGAAGGCGCTGAACGGGCTCCGCCGAGCCGGCGCCGTAGAGATCCGAGACAATCGCGTGCTGTGCGGCAAGCTGGGCCTGCTCGCGGGTCTCGGTGAGGTAGAGCACTCGCTTGAGGTGAGCGCCAATCGCACGCTTTCCAAAGGCGAAATCGCGAACCTGCGTGAGCAGGTCAAGCGGCAGCTCGACCAGAGCACGCCCGCCCTGCAGCAAGAAGCGTCGCTTCGTTGAACCGCTCGCGCGGTATCTTGCTCCTGCTGGCCGGGATGTTCGGCGGCTGCGCGCCGACATGTTCGAGGACTCGCGAGGCCACCAGGTGAGGGAGCCCGCGCTCCTTCCACTGCAGCGCTCGGAGCGCTTCTACGATGAAGAGACAGGAGCGTTCTGCCATCCAGAGCGCGACGCTTCAGGAGCGCTCCGCTGCCTCCCTGTTCCCATGGCCAGCATCTCTGTTGATCATTTCTTGGACGAGGGCTGCACGACGCCCATTTACTGGACGACCAGCGACTGCGCGGCGCCCAGATTCCTCAGCGTGGAAGGCCACGGTCACGCAGGGCAGCCCGAGCGGTCTATGCCACGGACGCTACGAGAGCCGCTTTCCCAGAGGTCCGTCGGCGTGGCCGTCCCACCAGCTGGTCCGTTCCGCCCGATCCCAGCAGCCGACCCGCTGCAGCTTGGCGACGCGCTCGGAAATCTCTCGGGCGGATTGGGGGCGATGGGCCGGGTTCTTTTCTAGACAAGCCAGCACTAGGCGCTCCAGGTCTTCGGGAATGGCGACTGAGGCTCGCTCCGACGGCGCCTGAGGTACCTGGGTCAGGTGGCAGCGCAGCATCTCTTCCCTAGTTTTGGCGGGAAAGACGCGCTCGCCCGTCAGGAGCCAGTACGCCACGCAACCTAGCGCGTAGATGTCGGCGCGACCGTCGATCATGCTGTTCGGGTCGAGCATCTCCGGCGCCATGACCGATGGGGTTCCGATCGGGCGCGCGCTCTGGCCGGCCTCGGCGTCGGCTGGCCCAGCACTGCTGCTTGCTTGGGCAGCGTCCAAGACCAGGCCGAAATCGAGAAGCTTCACGAAATCCACATCCCCGCCCGCTCGGCAGAGAAAGATGTTGGCGGGCTTGAGATCGCGGTGGACGTAGTTGAGTCCGTGAGCCTCGTCCAGGGATTCGGCGGCCTGGCGCAGGATGTGAGCGACTCGCTCGGGCGGCTGCCGACCGTAGCGCTCGACCAGCACTTGCGTGTCGAAGCCGTCCAGCAGCTCCATCACGTAGTAGAAGGCGCCTTCGCGCGTTACCCCAAAGTCGTAGATGTCTATCGTGTGAGCCGAGGTCAGTGCAGCGGTGGCCTGCGCTTCCAACTCGAACAACTTAAGCACGCGGCGCGTTTCCACGACGTTGTCGGCGCCCAGAAGCCGCGGGTGGATGAGCTTGATGGCCGCCGCGCGAGCCAAGAGGGCGTGATCCGCCCTCCAGACCTCACCCATTGCGCCGGTGCCCAGGCGTTCTACCAACCGATAGCTGCCGATCTCGCGTTCCTGTTCGAGTGTGGCGCTGAGATCGTAGATGAAGCGGGAGCTGAGGTACGCGACGCTGGCGCCCAAGGCCGGGCTCACTGCGAGCAGGGCCGCCTGTCCGACCCCGAAGCCCTCCGGCATACCTCGAAGGAACAGCGACAGTGGGTCCATCAGGGCCGCAAGCGAGCCGGCTACCAGCATGTGACTTGGGCGCCGCGGGACGAGCCCCGCGTAGAGCAAGATCGCTACCGTCACAGGCGACCAGGATCCGACCAGCTCGGTCACCTCCCAGGTCTGCGCATGCCTCACGAAGCCGAGCGTGAGACACAGCAGCGGCAGGTAGGCCAGGCCCAGCACTGCCACGGCACGCGGTCTGCTTCGGAGCAGCTTCGTGCCGAGCCAAGTCGCGACGCTGAGCAACAATCCAGCTAGCAGCGCGAAGGTCGGCAGCTCCGGAGCCCGGACGGCGCTGCCCAGAATGAGCAGGGCGCTGAGTGAAGCGCCCATGGCTAGGCTCATCCAGCCGAGTCCGCGCACGCCCCGCCGAAGCTGCTCGAGGGGGAGCTCGCGCCGGGCCGCGCTCTCGCGGGCGTCCGCGAGCGTGTCCAAGCGAGTACTGCGCACGCGAGTGATTGAAGGCGTCGACGAAGGCTGCAGGGGCTCGCTGGAAGATGGGACGAGCCCGCGGCTCCGAAGTGACATCGGGGCCGCGTCACCACCGGCGATGTTCGCTAGTGTCTCGCGCAACTGTTCGATTCGCTCGGGCCGAAACGAGACGGCGACGTCGCCGATCTCCGTGACGAGAGGTGTGGCCGAGGCCGCCTTGAAAGTAGCAAGCAGCGTCGCGCCGGCGCCATGGCGGACCGTCGCAGCGGAGCTTGTCGGATGGGGCTCCGGCACTCCGCTGTCCCCAGCGCGCAGGGTGCGGGGAGGTTCGTCGGTGGGGTCGGAGTGCACGATGTTGCCAAACCACGGACTGGGGGTCGCTCAGGCTTCGGTGAGGTTTCCTGACGGTTACCAGCGCGCAGGATTGGCGTCGTTGCGATCATCAGCACGCCTATTGCGCTGGCCTCGCGCCAACCGATGCCGGTGAGGCGTGCAGGCACTGATTCGTGACTTGTCGCATTTGTCGACATAT
>JANNWK010000449.1:0-2204 GCA_031408355.1 Myxococcales bacterium | reverse complement strand
GCGCCCGGCCGATCGCCCTTCATCAGCAGCTCGACGTAGCGATCCAAGAGCCGCACACACTCCTGGGCTTCAAGCGGCTTGCCGCAGCCGGTAAGCAGCAGCAGCATGCAGGCGCCACGCAGCACTGGCTTCCGAGCTTGGCTCATCGAAAGCAGCTATCGGTGATCTCCGAGGCCTTCTTGGCGGAGCGGACGCACTGCATGGCGCCGTCCGTGATGCGCCGTCCGAGGCAGCCCTTCATCTGAGATTCCTTGACCCAGTTGCGCGTCTTCTCGAGTTGCTCTTTGGCCGTCTCCGGATCCCGACCCAGCGGACTCGCGGCCAGCTCCAGCTCGGCGACGCGCTGGGCGATCTCCTGGCACTCCTGTTCACTCGCCTTGTGGCCGCAGCCCCAGAGGCTGCCGGCCAGCGCCAACACGACAAGCCGGCGAGTACGAGGAGGTGGGAGGGCGCGCAGCATGAACCGCATGCTTTTGGTCCCCTTCGGCGTTCTTGGCAAGGGGGCGCTTCGGCGCGAGGGCCAAAATCTGGACGCCTGTGCAGGTGATGCTACGTTGATAGGGAAATGACGCAGAAGCGGCCCGCCGCAGCCGTCACGGTCACGCCGGAGCTGCTCCTGCGCAAGGCCACGCTGGCCCGCACCGCCATCACCCGCGCCAAGTACGCTGAACGCGCCCTCTCCCAAGAGGCCCCGCTCGACCACACGACGCGCGCGCTCCTGCTACGTCAACTCTACCTTTCCCACATGGAGGGCCGGCGTTTCGCCGCCGCCCTGGCCACGGCCGAGCAGATCTTGGAAACCTCCGTGATGCCCGACGTCGCTCGGCAGGACGCAGCTCGCGCCTGCCTGGGTCTGGGTGACCGAGACCGCGCCGTCGAGCACCTTCGCATCGGCAGCCGCGTCAGCCCCCCGGCGCGGCGCGCCTTCCACTTGTGGACGCTGGGGACGGTCCTGTACCTGGAGGGTCGCCACCAGGAGGCGAGCGGCGCGCTGGGGCGAGCGGCGCGCTGGGGCACGCGCGACAAGCCGCTTTACCTGGCCGGCCTGGCACTCTGCGAGCTGGCCGCCGGCAACCCTGTCGACAACTTGGCGGAGCTGCGCGAGCGGCTGTCGGACGCGCCCTGCGGCCAGGGCTACGGCCAGTTCGTCCTCGGGGAGCTGTGCTTCGCCGTCAAAGACTACGCAGAGGCTGTCCGCTACTTGCGGGCGTTTCTGGAGCGCGTCACGGGCGGCCGAGTGGCGCTCCAGGTGTCCCTGTCGGGAGAGATTGCGCGGGCGCGCCGACTGGTGCGCCTCGCAACCGCCAAGCTCAGGTAAGGTAGGGCGTGACCCGGCTCCGCTCTCACTTTCTCCCGCGCCTGGCGCTCATTCTGGTGGGCGTGCTCAGCTTGCCTAGGGCAGCCTGGGCGGCTCCGGACGCCTTCACGGCGGCGCTCGACAAGGGCCCGCTCTACGCGGCCTTGGCAGCGCTGGTTGGTGGTCTCGCCGTCAGCCTCACGCCGTGCGTCTACCCGATGGTTGCGGTCACGGTGAGCGTGTTCGGCGCCCGCCAGGCCAAGCACCGGTCCGAGGGCATCCTACTCTCACTCGCCTTCATGCTCGGCATCGCCGCCATGTTCGTGCCCATGGGCGTTGTCGCGGGCATGACCGGCAGCGTGTTTGGTGCGGTGCTGCAGAACCGCTGGGTGGTGGTCGGCATCTCGAGCGTATTCCTGATGATGGCAGCTTCGATGTTTGGAGCCTTCGATCTCACGCTCCCCTCCCGACTGACCAACAAGCTCGTCCAGGTGGGGGGCATCGGCTACCGCGGCGCGTTCCTGCTCGGCTTGGTGTGCGGCCTCATCGCGGCGCCCTGCACGGGCCCTGTGCTGACGGGCATTTTGGTATGGATCGCCAACACCAAGAGCGGAGCGCTGGGCGCCATGGCGATGGCCTCCTTCGCACTGGGCTTGGGCATGCCGTTCTTCGTGGTCGGCGCGTTCGCCGTGCAGCTGCCCAAGAGCGGGCACTGGATGGTGCACGTAAAGAGCGCGCTCGGCATCGTGCTGGTGGTGGTAGCGCTCTACTTTTTGAACAGCGTCTTCCCGGTGGCAACCAAGCTCGTCTCAGGCTCCGCGCTCTTCATTGGCGGCGCCGTGGCTGCGGCGGTGCTCGGCCTGCTGCTCGGCGCCGTGCACCGCGAGTTTGCCGAGCCGGGGGCCGC
>JANNWK010000448.1:0-4945 GCA_031408355.1 Myxococcales bacterium | reverse complement strand
TGGCGGTCAGCACGATTCCTCAGGCTGCGCATCCCGGCTTGACTGATCGGTCACGTTGCTCGGAACACCCGTGTTGAAGAAGGCCCGCCACAACGGAGCGTAGCTGCGCGCCCAGCTGGGCGTGGCGTGCGCGGGTCAGGCCCGCGCCACAAACCTCGGCCTCCCAAACAAACTGGCCCAACGACTCCTCACGGACCGTCGGGCACGGGCACAGACGGGCACGGGCACGGGCACGTTTACGCCGAGACCAGCAATTCCGGGACACTCCTTAGAGTTCGCCGCCGACCCCAACCCAACCTGAGCGCGGCGTGAGCAGGAGCTGAGGCGACCAACCAGCGCTCGCACGCACCGGCCTGGGCCTGGCTTCGTAGGCCAGCACGGTCGCATCGATCGTGACCGCGCCGGCCAAGCCAATCAGCATACCGATGGCCGCACCGTCGACCTCGCACAAGAAGCCGTTGCAACCGCTGGCCGCGCTGGCGCCGGCGAAGGCCCCGGCGATGGGCATGCCAAGCCGAAGGCCGAAGCTGGCCAGGCCCTTGCCAGGATTGTGATGAACGGCGTGCACAATGGGGGCGCCCAACCCGTACGCGCCCAGCGCGAGCAAACCGACCGCGGACGAGAGGTCGGACGAGCGCGGCGAGTCCGCGAGCAGGGCCAAGGTCAGCGCGGCACCGTCGGTGATCAGCGTCTGCCAGCCGTACCAAGGACGGCGCGCGCCCGGCGGGCGGTAGACGGCCTCGCCCGGCGGCGGAAGCTCCCTCGACGGCAACGGCGCCGGAGGGGGCGGCGGCGTAACCACCGACGGCGATGCTGGGACAGGGCCCGCCTCAAGCTCGGCTCCGGGGGGCGCGTCCGGGGGCGGAGGCAGCACGGCCTGTTCGCTCGGCGGCTCAGCGGAGCTCGGCTCTGCCGGGGGAAAGACCGGGATTTGTGCGCGCACGGCGGGCGCGTAGGCCAGCCCGAGCAAGAGCCCAACACCCATACCAAGCCGAGGGAATGACCGTCTCAACCCACTCATAACGCGGCGCCGCGCAGGCGAAGTCAAGCCCCTACAAGAGATCGACCGCCTCGGTCGTCAGGTCCCGACCGACCAAGTGGAGGGTGAGTTTCCGGGGCGCGGCGTGGCCAGTGACCAGTAGCGCGCGCTCGCCCACCGTCACCAGGTCGTCGCCGCGCACGATGTGGCGGTCCAATAGCTTCTTTGCGGGCACCTTGACGCTGCCGTCGGCACCCAGCACGAGCCCCTGCACGCCCTCAAACTGGTTGGTCTTGCCGTCGCCCAGCCAGCGCTCCCAGAGCACCACAAATTGATCGGCACCCACGCCCGCGACGCGCGGACGATCCGCCTGGGCGGCGGCTCCCGCATAGTCCGTGAGCCAAGTGAGCGCGTTGCTCACCGCGTCGCCGCTCGACGAGACGCTCTGCGTGTCGCTGCCCGCCACGAAGCCGCCCTGCTTGGCGTCCATGCCGGCAAAATCCCTGCGCACGCGCACGAAGGCCAGATCGCGCGTGCCGGCCAGCGTATTGAAGTCGCCCGTCGGCATCTCGGGGCCCCGATCCGTCGTGAAGACCACGAGGTAACCGAAGTCACCCGCGGCGATCGGCGCGATGCCGCCAAGGCGCGTGAAGGTGCTGTTCATTCCGGTAGGGCCCTTGGGCTTGAACAGCTCGTAGGTGTCGCTGCCTTCGTCCCCATCGTTGAAACTCCCCAAGGCGATGGAACGCGGGAAGGCATCGCCCAAGTGCAGCTCGACAAACGCCGTGCCGTCCCAGAACAAGCGTTGATCGAAGGAATGACTCACCCACATTGAGCCCGTTCGAGTCGCGAGCCCCGTGTTGGCGTCGAAGTGAGTGGTCAGCGCCTTCTGGTGGCGTGACGATACTTTGGGGTCGTAGCCGGTGTTGATCCCATGCAGCAAAGCCAGGCGCCCGCCGTGGTAGGCAAGTCGCGAGGTGGCCGCCACCATGGGGTTGATGATCGGCTCGGAGTCAGCCTTCTGGGTTTCGCGCGCACGGTCGGCGTCGATCTCCAGAAGTTTGCAGCCGTTCACGTCGAACTTCACGAGCTTGACGATGCCGCTTCTGTGTTCACCCTCGGCCGGCGCGGTGGGCGTGAGATCCTCGTCTTCGTCTACGCCCGTAGCGACGTAGTAGTTGCCGACTTCGTCGCGCGTGAAGCCCATGATGCGCGCCAATTGATCCAGCTGGTAGGCGCGCGTGATCGCGTAGCCTGCGGCGCCCTTCTCGGCCCGCACCACGAAGGCCTTCCTCGCGTTCTTGAGCGGGTCCGCTGAGTTGCGGTCGGTCCAATCCTCCGCGTGATCTTGCCAGAGAATGTCCAGGGCCTCGCCATCGGGCAAGGTCACGATCTCGGGCGGCTTGCCGTAGTTGGTGCTCCAGTCCCAGGGAGCCGCGTCATCCTCGTCGGAGTCGAACGGCTGCCCCATCTCGCTCACGCTCGTGGTTGCCAGGAGCTTCACCTGGAGGCCCTCCACGGCCGGACAAGCGACGGGCGCGCTGCCCGCGCTTCCCCCCGCAGCGTTCGCCCCGCCCGCACCGGGACCGGAACCGAGGCCGAGGTCCGATGTGCCGCCCGTGCCCACACCCCCTCCAGGCAGGCCTGAGCCGCTGGTTCCCCCCGCGCTGTTCGCGCCCGTTCCGACCCCGCCAGGGCCGTTGCCTTTGGGCGAACCTTCGCCGCAACCCCACAGGGTTGAACCCACGGCGATCCCGATCAACCAACGCGAGCGAGTAACGAGCATGACGACGTTTCCTATCCGGGGTTCGAAGCGCTACAGGCGGTAAGTGTGGGAAGGACGCTGGGACGGCTCACTCTAAGGATAGCGCGGATCGCGCCCAGCAGCGGAGTTCGAGAACCGATGTGTGTCGCCTCGGGGCACGCGGCCCCGTGCCCATGCGCCATGGCAGCTACTCGGCATTTTCTGGGCATTCCCGGCGCACGCGCGCCGCGTAGCCCAGGCGCGGAGGGGCGCGTGTTAGCTTTTCGGGCCATGTCGTCGAGCCCGCTCCTCATCGCGCAGCTGGATGCCGTGCATCAGTCGCGCGGAGGCGACTGGTACTACCGCACGTTCGCCCCGGGGCGCGGACTGGCAGAGGCACCGGGCGTCTACGTCGTCAATTTGGACCAGGCGCACCGCCACAAGCAGCAGCTGCTCGAGGCCGCCGATGTGCTGCTGCTGAACGGCGTGTGCGATCCCGATCTGCTACCGCTGATTGCACAACGTAGGCGGGCGAGCCAGGTCACGGTTTTTGAGATCAGCGACGACGTGAGCGCCATGGCTCCGGACAATCCGTTGTTCGCGTTCTTTTCGGCGCCCGAGAACCTGCGACTGTTTCGCCGCCTCGCGCAGCTATGCGACGGCGTGCAATACAGCGTCCGAGAGCTCGAACGCGTCTACGGCTACCTCAACCCGCGCGGCCGCGTCTTCCGCAATCAGCTCGTCGACGTTCCCGCGCTCGAGTCAGCCTCCGAAGACGCAGGCCAGCAGACGCTCAACCTCGGCTGGGGCGGCTCTAACGGCCATTTCGAAGACATCGCCCAAGTGGCCCAAGTTTTGACGGCTTTCTTGAGCCGGCACCCCAACGTGAAGCTGCAGCTGATGTGCTCCGAGCAGATCTGGAGGCTGTTTGATTCAGTGCCGGAGGCCCGCAAGCAGCGCACGCCACCTGGCTCGCTCGAGGACTATCGACGCTTTGTCACGGACCTCCATATCGGCATCGCACCGCTGAACGACAGCGGCTTCAACCGCTCGCGCTCCGACGTGAAATTTCTCGAGTACGCGTGCGCTGGGGCCACGCCCGTCTTGCAGTCGCTCACGCCGTACCTCGAGAGCGTGACGCCCGGGGAAACGGCGCTCCTGTTCGATTCCCCGGCGGAGCTCGCCGAGCAGCTGGAGCGGCTGCTGAAAAACCCGGCGGAGCGGCTGCTGCTGCGCGCGAACGCCCACGCCTATGTCGCGCGCGAGCGACTCCTCGGGGACCACGTGGGGGAGAGGTTGGAATTTTATCGCGAACTACTGGCGGCCGCCGGCACGCCCGTCTCGCCGCGGGCTCCGCAGGTGTTCGCGGAGCTGAGCGCCTGGGAGGCGGTCGAGCAGCACGAACGCCATGCCGTGCTGGGGCACACACGCTTCGAAAGCCTGCTTCACGACGGACTCACGCGCGCCCAACAACCCGGTGGACTCGAGGCCGGAGCCGAGCTGCTGCGAGCGGCGGCAACGCTCGAGCCAGCGCATTTCCTGCCGCGCCTCTATCTGGGTTGCCTGCTCGAGAGCGAACCTGACCTGCTGGCTGCCCTAGAGGCCGAGCCGCGCTCGCTGCAGGCGCTACTGGCGCTGGGCTCGCTCTACTTGTCGCGCGGCGACGCCAAGGCCGCCCTCGCACGCTTCCTGGCCGCGGCTGAGCTGTGCCCGGCATTCGAGCTGCCCTACTTGCACGCCGCCCGCGCGATCGCAGGCCTCGCGGGAGCCAAGGAAGCCGCCGAGTTCGAGCAGATGGCAGAGCGGCTTGCCAGCAGCCTCGAGCCCCCCGTGGCAGCGGCGCTGGCAAGCCCAGCCGGAGACGTCGCTGCGCCCGCCCGGCCTGACCGCCCGATTTGGCAACTCCTCGAAAAGGACGTGCATCTCCACACGCTGAGCCCGGACTACGCGCCGTCCGCCTTGCTTGAGCTCGTCGAGCCCGCCCCGCGACGCGTGCTCGACGTCGGCTGCTTCTGCGGCGGTACCGCGCGCTGGCTGAAGCAGCGCTTTCCGGGTTGCAAAGTGGTCGGCATCGAGATGCTGGCCAAGGCCGCCGAGCTCGCCCGCGCGCATTGCGATCAAGTCCTGGTCGGCACCCTCGAGAGTATCGATCTCGCTGCTGCTGGTCTTGGCGCCGGAACTTTGGATGCCATCGTAGCGGCCGACGTGCTGGAGCACATGTA
>JANNWK010000447.1:0-5697 GCA_031408355.1 Myxococcales bacterium | reverse complement strand
GGCCAATCCAGGATGAAGCAGCGAGTGTCGTCGGTCGAGCCGCGCGGGGGTTTCGGCAAGTACGGCTCCGGCATTGCGGTGGTCACGTCAACTCGGCTCAAGCCGCCGATCGGCGGCTCCAGCGGCGCGGGGGCTTCGGGATCGCCCTCGGCGGCCGCGCCCTCTGCCCACCCCACCACGACGGCTAGCTCAGACGGCGTCAGGGAATAGTCGCGAAAATAGTCCGTGCAACAGCTGGCAGCCAGCCACGGCGGCATCTCATGCTCGCGCGTCGCTACGGCGACCGCGGAGCGGTGCTGGAACGCTTCTTCATATGTCTTGAGCGAGAACGGCGCCAACCCGCCGGGCTCGTGGCAAAAAGTGCACTTGGCTTCGAAAATCGGGCGGACGTTCTGCAGGTAGGTGAGCTCCGTCTCGCCCTCGACTAGGACCTCGGCCTCGCCCTCGGTTGCTGAACACCAGGGCGTAGCGTCCGGCTCGCCCTTGCAGCCGACCATCAGCCACAGCAGCAGCAGCCACGGCCAGGCACAAACCGGCCACACCACAGGTGTGCACGGCAACTGGCCTGAAACGCTGAGCGTGACGGACATCGGCGCCACTCTATCGCCAGATCGGCAGCGGATTGATCACTCTTGCGCGGTGGACCGACGAAGCGCTGCCTCGGACTGGGCGCCTACCGCCCGTGCCAGAAAAATGCTAGGTCCCCAGCTCACATGGAACCAGTTCCTGACACGCGTAAAGTCATGATGCGCTGGCAAGTCATCGCCACCCTGGTTCACGTTGCAGGGCTGCTGCTGGCCTGCGGAGAGGCCGGGAGCGCCGGAACTAGCCGCGGCGGGCGCGATGCGAGCGGTCCCAGCGCGGGCGGCGCCAACCCCGTCGGCCAGCCCGAAGCTGGACAGCCGGGCGTCGCCAGTAGCCTCGGGACGGGGGGCGGGCCTGGAGGTAGCAGCGCGGGCGCGGGTGGTATCATGACCGGAGGACTGCCCAGCTCCTGCGTGGGGGCGCCCTCAGCCTATCTCTACTGCAACGACTTCGACGACGATGCAGAGGGCGTGTACGAGGTCACCACCCTGAAGGCAGACTGGAGAGAACCACCGTGGGACGACGGCGTTGCGGAGGGTCGCTTCTCGGTCGTCAGCGGTCGCGACGCTTTCCAGGGGAAGTCGCTGCGTGCCCGCTACCCCGAGGGCTGCGTAGGACCCAAGGTCTGTGGCGGGCAGTGGCAGATGGCGTTGGCGGCGGCCCATACGGAGCTCTTCGTCGCCTATCGCCTGCGCTTTGCAGCGGGGTTCGATTTCGTCAAAGGTGGCAAACTGCCGGGGCTCGTGGGTGGCTCGAGTCCCACCGGCGGTAGCAACCCGCAGGGCGGCTTCAGCGCACGAGGCATGTGGCGCGCCAACGGCGCGGCGGTGCAGTACATGTACTACATCGATCAAAATTCCACCTTCGGCGACGACTTCGGCTGGGACCTGGGTGGGACGCCTCGAACTTTCTCCCCTGGCACGTGGCATGCGGTAGAGCACCACGTCGTAATGAACGCGGTGGGCGAGAGCGATGGCAAGGTCGAAGCTTGGCTAGATGGCCAGAAGGTGTTGGAGAGGACCGGGGTCAAATTTCGTGAAACCGGCGATGCGTTCGCAATCGACGCTTTCTACTTCTCGACGTTTTTTGGCGGCAGCGACAGCAGTTGGGCGCCCACGAAAGACGAAACGGTAGACTACGACACGTTCGTGATTTCGACGATGCCCATCGGGCACTGAGCGCTCGCCGCGGGCCATTGAAGGCACCGGCTGACCACAGAAGGCGTCGTTTGGCAGCCCGTTGTCAGCATGTTAGAGAAGCTGGCCTTGTTCAGCCGCATCCGCTCGAAATTGAACGACATCGTCCAGTCCCCAATTGGGGACAGGCTTGCCTCGTCGCGCCTTTCGAAGGCCGTCGCGCGCCGCGCCAACAAGCTGCTCGGAGACCGTCTGGGCGGCCAGGCAAAGCCTGCAAGCCCGCCCGTCGCAGCTGCGACGGTCGCGAAGCGCGAGCCGGCTCCGGTCGTCGTCTACTTCGAGCGGGACAGAAACCAGCGGCTGCTCGACCGCGTGCAGGAGCTACTCAGCGCAAAGGCCATCCCCTACCGCGCTCTCGACGTGGGCGGGGACGCGGCGACCCTGGCTTTCATCATGCGTGAAGCCAAATGCGAGGACGACGACCTGCCCATCATCTTCGTGTCCGGAGCACCCATCGGTGGCTACAACGAGCTGGTCGACTGGGACGTATCGGGCAAGCTACAAGCGGCGGTGTTCGGGGCTTGAGTCGGATTCCGAGCCCCGCGCGTCAGGGCAGCGTGACAAGTGGGCTACCGTCGGTATGGGCAGCCGCGATGGACGCCTGCAACCGACTTGCCACCGCGGCGTTCTGTCCGGCAAGGTTGGTGCTTTCGCCGGGGTCGGTCGCAAGGTCGTAAAGGGCAACGGGGCCACCGTTGGTCGAGATGGCCTTCCATTTTCCTTCACGCACGGCTTTGAGCTGTTGCCACTCCCAATACTGGTAGTCGTGCGGGGCTTGGGGCTCGCCGCGCAGCAGCGGCGCGAAGCTCAGGCCGTCGAGACCGCTGGGGCTGGCGACGCCGGCCAGATCGCAGAAGGTCGGCAGAACGTCGGGGAAGTAGCTCGCGTGCGCGGTGACCTGTCCCGGGCGGATCACGCCGGGCCAGCGCGCCAGCATGGGCACCCGGATGCCGCCTTCGGTGAGGGAACGCTTGAAGCCACGCAGCGCCCCATTGCTATCGAAATCCTCCACCATGTGCCCACCCTCTTGGTGGGGTCCGTTGTCGCTCGAAAAGACCAGCAGCGTATTCTCGTCCAGCTCAAGCTCGGTCAGCCGATCCATGATCGCCCCCACGTCGCGATCGAGACGCGTCACCATGGCAGCAAACGTCTTCATGTTCGTCGACCACGGTTCTTGCGCGTACGCCCCAAGCTCGGGCACCTCGATCTCACTGTGCGGGATGGCGTAGGCCAGGTAGAGAAAGAAGGGCGCGCTCTTGCTGGCTTCGATGAAGGCGAGCGCGTCGTTCGTCAAGAGGTCGTGCGAGTAAGTTTTCCCGTCTAGCGCCTCTTCCTGCTCGTTTCGCCAGAGGCGAGCGGGGTAGTAGTTGTGCGCTTCTACCTGGCTGAGGTAGCCGTAAAAGTAGTCGAAGCCTTGAGTGTTCGGCGTGCCGGTCGTGCCTGGCCCGCCGAGGCCCCACTTGCCGATGAGGCCCGTCTTGTAGCCGGCGGCCTGAAGCACTTCGCCTGCGGTGAGCGACTCCGCCGGCAGGGCTTGCTGATAGCCGTTGGCCACCTCCATGTTGTCGCGGATGACGGCGTGGCCGGAATGTAGGCCCGTGAGCAGGGTCACGCGGGACGGCGCGCACACTGTGTTGCCCGCATAGTGGTCCGTGAACCGCAGCCCTTCGTTCGCCATTTGGTCGAGGCGTGGGGTCTTAATCTGCTGCTGACCGTAGGCGCCGAGGTCGCCGTAGCCGAGATCGTCGGCCAGGATGTAGATGATGTTTGGCTGGCGCGCAGCGCTGGCTCCCGCGCTGCCCGCGCTCGAACCGGCCATCCCCAGACCTCCCGCGACGCCGCCAGCCTCCGTGGCGCCCGAAGCCCCGTTGCCGCCAGCGCCACCCGCAGAATTCACGGTGCCGCTGGCCCCCGCCGTGTTGGCCGCGCCGGCGGGGCCGGCGGACATGCCAGCAGCGCCCCTGTCGGTCTCAGAGCAGGCGAAAGCAAGCAGGCAAGAGGCGATTAGGACGCCGCCCAGCTCGCGAACGGTCGCGCCCGACGTAGACCATGGCAAGTCAATGGGCATCAGAGGTGAGTGTAGCAGCCCACTGGCTCACTTCCCTTAAAGTTGCCAGACGCGGGCCGCGTCGCTCCCTCAGCCGTGCGGCTTCAGGCTGGCGAGGGCCGGCCCCGCCTGGCGCGAAAGCTCCGCCTCGGCGGCAGAACCGAGCGCCGCGCCCGCGCTAAACAGCGCGAAGGCCACGTACTCGTGGAGCATCTGCTTCAACATGTTGTCGGCGTCTGCGCCGCTTGCCACGACGCGCGAGTTGTGCGCGACGACTTCGGCGTCGAGCGCCCCGGTGGCGTCCGGCCCGGCGTTGCGAAACAGCATGTCGTAGACCCCTGCCCCGACGGCGAACGAAGCCAGTCCAGAGCGGACCTCCTCGGCCTTTCCGGCCGTCGCTGCTGTTCGACAGATGGCCATTAAGGCGCCATTGGCAGCAGCCACAAGCGAAGCGGGGCCGCCAGCGGCGCGCGGAGGGTGGATAGCCACGTGACCGGACTGGACCAAACCGTACACGCGCTTGGTGGTCTCAAACTCTCCGAGGCCCAGGACTCGCCCCATTTCGCCTACGCTACTCTGACCATCGACCGCAGAAAACACGGCAAGAAACTCTTGTTCCGGCGGACCGCGACCTTCATTGCGCAGCGGGACGTGCTCAGCCGACGGGATCTTCTGGCGGAAATAGCGCATCTCGTCCATGCGCGTGACGCCGTCCATGAGCAGCGCGTTAGCGCTGACCGTGTGGCGCGATACCAGCCGGGACTCGTCGAAGCCGTCTAGGAAGAAGAACGTGCCGTCGTCCACCGTCATCGTCGCAAACACGATCTCCGCGACTTGCTTCGAAATATGCGCGTAGATCTGCTCCTGCGTTAAGACGCCCAATTCAATCGCGGCCTCGCCGAAGCGCTTGCCTCGCTTGACTGACTCCATGATGCGATCGCGCGACTCAGCATCAAGCACCCCGTAGCGGTACAACACGGAACCAATCCGCTCCTGCTCCACGTTCGTAATGGCACCGACCACGTTCCCTTGCTCGAAGAACACGGAGCGCACCTCGTCGCCATCGAGCACCGTGAGCTCACCCCGCCAACCGGTTTGACCGAGCAGCGCCAGGACGTCGCACAGGACCCCGGGCGCCGTGATCTCGCCGGCCAGGCGCACGATGGCCCCGTCCTCAGCGTCGCGGCGTCCGTCCTCGCCCGTAAAGCGCATGAAGACGACGTGGTCAGGCGCTGGCAGCATCCTGTAGGCGCCCACCCGCGCGCGCAGCCTTTGACTGGCCACCGCTCCAATGGGGTGCGCTTCCCCGCGCGGGTCAATCCGCACCAGCTCAGCCTTGCCATCGCGCATGCCAGTGCGAGCGTACCACGCTTCGGCCGCTTTCCAGCGGGATTGCCGGGCGCCGGGCGCCAAGCGCCAGTTTATCTAAGCTCCGCCACCGGCCCACCAAAGGTGCGCTCGAGTGCGCCCAGCAGGACACCGTCGGGCGTCACCCGCATTCCCGGCACGTCGAGCACGGCCTCGGCGCCGTCCCTGAGCGCGAGCACGAGTTCGACGGGGCAAGCGCCGGGTGAGGCCAACAGCAGCTCCCGAAGCCTCTCCAGATCCGTTCGGCGCGTGCGATCGGCGTCGAGGCGGATACGGATAGAGCGAGTCGCGCGGAGCGCGGCGTCAGAGAGTAGCTCGACAGAGTCTACGAGGAGCGTCGGCTCTCGCTCCTCTTCGGGGTCGTCGGTCATCGGGAAGCTAACCTTGCCGCTGACGATTACCGGCTCACCGCAGGTCAGGAGCTGCGAGCAGGTGTCGATGCGATCGCCCCGCACCTTGGCCTGAACCCGACCAAACTGGTCCTCGATCTCGAAGAAGGCC